>JBJEIV010000031.1:0-4523 GCA_051877395.1 Candidatus Ornithomonoglobus sp. | reverse complement strand
AAAATAATTTAATTTTTTTATGTTTTACCTATTGACTTTTTATAGTTGGTCTTTCTTATATACAACGATAAATGATTAAATTCCGTTTGCAATATATTATGCATGATAATTCTTTTATGTTACTATATGCTTTTGACTAAGTTTTCTATAGTCAATACCAATGAAGAAAACTTAGTCAAAAGAGGTCTTAACCGCTCTCTTATATCATTTTCTGTTTTTAACAGCAAATAATCCGCGGACAAGCCCGCTGCGGAACTCGGCGTTGATCTCCGAAATTTCCTTTTCGCCGTCTATGTACGGCTGATATATCTGATCTACCCTGCCGCCACCCAAATTGTCGCATCCGTTGCAGAACTCGCACTCACCGCCGCAAAAGGATAATGAACGACTTATTATCTTTTCACGTTCTTCTCTTGTCGTGTCTTTTATAAGTATTGATTTCATACATTACTCATCAGAATAAAACATCATATATTCTGTTATAAATCTTCTGAAGATCATCTGCCGCGGATATAATCTGTGTATATATCTCCTCACCTAAATTGAACCCTGATTTTACCAGGTTTAAAATATGCTGCTCCTCATCCGCTATGACTCCGTCAGCCATAATCATTCCGTACAATTCAAAGAAAACTATCTTTTTGATTTGATCTGTTTTCTCACTGAAATATGTAATTAACTCTTCAATTGATTTCGTATCCTTAATGTCCGAAAGATTTAACTCTGACTTGTAGCTTTGAATTAATTCATCCTCTTCTTCCTGATACTCTCCATCGCAATTTGCAATCTTAAAAATAAGCTGTAAAAAATTCTCTTTTTCCTCTGTATTCATTAAATTAGCAAACATATTTTCTTCCTCCTATAAAAATAAATCATCTAATTGGCTGTGACTTCGGATAATTTTTTTATCTTCAACACCGGCGATCTCCGCAAGTCTGACGGAATGCTCAGCTCTTTCCTGAGCGGAATTATTATCATTGAATGTTTCATGGATTTCAAGATACAGTTCTTCGTATTCTTTTTCTATTTGCTTTACAAATTCATTGAAAAGAACCGCCAAACATCTGTCATATTCATCTAATCTTGCCTTAAATGCGCGGATTCTTTCTTTTTCGGCAGGTGTAAGTATATCTAAAAAAGAGTCAAACAACTTGTTAATGACTTTATTTATAACAGGTCCGAATCTGATTGCCAGCTCTTTTAACACAAGCATTACTAACCGTGACCAGCCTACAAGATTCAGATGGCATATAAAGCTTATGACATTACCGCCTTCAACTAATCCATGCGCAGCAGCATCCACTCCGTCAACAGCGCACAGGGTTCCGTTTCCGACAATAAGCATAATTCTCAGATCGGCATGCCGCATCGACGGAAAGCTTTCCTTCCAGCTCTTTTTACGGATAAATTTCTGCCTGATCATCCATATGATCTTTATCATTAGCTCTTCAACGATAACGGGAATTGCCATCGTTAAACCAAAACGCAAATCATACCCTTCCTCAAATACTTTTATCATTGTTTCCGACAATGTATTTCCGTCAATATTTCCGAAATCGCACGCCAAAAATAATTCATAAAACGGCATAGGAATACCCGCGCCTCTTCCGGGCTTTCCGGCTTTTCTGGTCGAGCTTGAGCCTGCCAAATCAGACATAATATGTCCGAGCCAATTTACAAATCCACAAAACAACATTGACGGTAAATTGGTTCCCTGCATATATGGAATGGCACCGCTTGTCTTTTTAGGTACAACATGAATAATTTTTCCTTTATCAACAAAAGTGGCATATCCCATGAACTGATCAATGATAGAGAATATCAAGCCAATAGGATCGGGACTGTGAGCCAATGAAAGAAGATGATGATTTAACGGACGCATTCCTGATAATACGCCGTCTTCAACGTTTAAATCACTTGCATACCGCGCATCATAATTTACCGGAAAAGCCTGTTCCAAATAGCTGATGCATTGCTCCAGTGTCTGCGGCATTTTTTTGTTCTTCCCCGATGTTCTTTTATCATTATTCCAAAACATCTGTGCCGCTTTTTTTACCAAGCCGTCAGCAATCTTGTCCACAGATTTTCCCAGCTTGCTTGTCAATGGATCTCCCACGAAAAAAACATCGATCAATCCGGCTATACCTCCGCAAAATGCAGCAATCATAAAATCATATTTATCACATTTTGCGTGAGCCCATTCTTCTTGAGATACAGTCTCCGCATTATAGCTGCTGTCATTTATCATTCGATCTTCATTCCTATTCTCTTTGAGAGCGTTTCTGCGGTATTCATTAACTGCATCAAAGTATCTTTTTCAAAAGATGTAAACTGCCTATAATCTCTATGACTTATAGCAGTCATTAGACTTAAAATATGCTTAACACCGTCATTCAATTGAATAATTGCATTTATTTCCGCGCAGACCTTAATATTTATCCTCTTCAAATTATCCGTTTCTTTTTTTAATTCTTTTGTTTGTCTTTCCGCTTTCTCTGCGATTTTTTTATTCTTGCTGTTAGCCATCAGACCGCCGCCAATGAGCGCCGCGCCGCCAATAGCCCATCCCACCGGACCTGCCATTGCAAGGAACGCTTCACCGGCCGCCATGCCGCCTCCGCCGGTAATCAAAGCCCCGCCGCCTAACCACGCCAGCGCCGCATTTGTAGCGGCGGCGCCTGAGAGTGTAGCGATAGCCGTTCCTGTTGAGGCGGTTCCGAAAGTGGTTGCTATTGCCATTGCTGCCGTTGGACCAAATGCAGCTACACCTGCGCCCGCAACAACACCTGCGCCCGCAACATTCCTGCTGATTTGATCTCCCTTTTTGCTTTCAATTTTAAGATCATTAATTTCTTTTTCAAAAGCCCTTCGCCTTACAGCTATCTGGGAAGCAAGCTTTGTCAGTTCGTCCGGCTTATTTGACAATGAATGAATATACTCATCAACCGCTTTCAGAGTATCAATTGAAGCGCTTTTATGTTTGTGAAGCTCTGTTGTATTTAAAATAGTCTTATCATATGTTTCTTTATAGACAGCTCCGGCTTTCTCGCATTCTGCCATAGCTGCCTTTTTATATCCTGCGTTAAACATTTTGTGACCCCCTTATGCTGACTGCTCTTATAATGCCATTTGGAAAATCTTTTTCACATCTTCCTTATCAAGAGGGATAAATCCGTATTCGAGTCCGCCGTCCGCTGCCTTCTGCGCCATAATTTCAAAATACGTTTCGTCAATGCCGATTTCATGAAGTGTAGCGGGCAGACCGAGATCGTTGAAAAATTCGCGCGTCTTTGAGATAGCTTTGCGGGCAATTTCCATATCCGTGCCTTCTGCAATGTCCCATACATTTCTGCCGTATTCAACAAAACGCCATACTGTGTTGTCGTTTAATACATATTCCATCCAGTACGGAGTCAATATTGCAAGTCCGACGCCATGAGTAATATCATAAAAAGCGCTCAGCTCGTGCTCCATCGGATGCACAGCCCATGCTGTATTTTCTCCGTAGGAGCAGATGCCGTTGATCGCCATGCTCGACGCCCACATCAGGTTTGCGCGCGCCTCGTAATTATCGGGAGTTTTTATCGCTATAGGCGCATAGTGAATACAGGTCTTTAATATGCCCTCACAGAAACGCGCCTGCAAATACGCGCCCTTTTCGCTTGTGAAATAATTCTCAAAGGTATGGCTCATGATATCCGCCGTACCCGCAGCTGTCTGATGCGCGGAAACGGTAAAGGTATATTCCGGGTCAAGAATTGAGAATGCCGGCTTTGTGACATCGTTGCCGGTTCCCCACTTTTCGTTTTTCTCCAGATCCGAAATAACGGCAAAGCCGTCCATCTCCGAGCCTGTAGCTGCCAGCGTCAGCACCGATACAACCGGAAGCGCCTTTGTTATTTTACTCTGGTCGATTACCTGATCCCACGGGTCGCCGTCATAGCAGCTGCCGCTTGCGATGATCTTTGAGCAGTCTATTGTGCTGCCTCCGCCTACGGCCAGTACAGCGCCGATACCGTTCTCTCTGCATATCGCCACGCCCTTTTGTACCGATTCAATTCTCGGATTAGGCTCCACGCCCGGCAGCTCATGCCATGTGATACCCGCCTCTTTGAGCTGCTCTGTGACCTTATCATACAATCCGTTCTTTTTGATACTTCCGCCGCCGTAAACAAGCAGCACCTTGTCCGAAATCTCCTTTAATTTTTCTCCCAGATTTTCGATCTGACCCTTGCCGAAATAAATTTTAGTCGGGATATTATAGTAAAAATTCTGCATAAAGCTTACCTCCTGTATCTCATAGAATATTTATACATTGATTATATCATAACAGCGGCGTTGATTCAATCCGAAAATCAGACAATTGTATTTATGCTCTATAATCAAATTTTCCGTCGTTTCTTTCCTCTATCGCCTTGATGGCGTTATACGCAAACTCATTATACGGAGTCGGGATCCCAAGCTCTTTTCCGAGCTTTACTACAGTCCCGGCAAACATATCGACCTCCGTATGGCGCTTTGCG
>JBJEIV010000030.1:0-4618 GCA_051877395.1 Candidatus Ornithomonoglobus sp. | reverse complement strand
ATAGAATGAGATCGGCTCTCCCTCGGGAAGCTCGTTTATAAGCTCCTGCTTATACGGCTCATCCTTCATAAGCTCAAGCGCCTCGTCTCTCGGAAGCTCAAAACGCTCAATTTTGAGATTTTCCTTAACTATTTTCTTCATTTCCTTTTCGAGATTATCAAGGTCTTCACGGGAGAACGGCGTCTCAATATCAAAGTCATAATAGAAGCCCGTGTCGATCGGAGGTCCTATTGTGAGCTTTGCCTCCGGGAATAATCTCTTTACTGCCTGCGCGAGAATGTGTGACGCGGAATGTCTCAGCGTCTGAAGCTCATCCATTTCTACTGCCATTTTTACTACTTCCTTTCGTGTATGAGTGTGTCTGCCCAAAATAAAAACTCCCAAGCAGACAAATTTAATCTGCTCAGGAGTGCATAAGTCAATATACACGGTTCCATCCTGATTGCGCCGATATCGGCGCCACTCAATTTATCATTAACGCAGATTCACGGTGGTTTTACTGAGACTTTCGTCCGTTCCTCCACTGCTCCAAAGTGGTGTTCACTCCATGCCCTCCGCAGGAACACTTACAGCCGCGATATTCCCTCTCTTGCCGGATTTATGCCGGAGCTACTGTCTTTTTCATAGCATTTAATTGTTATCAATATTATAACATCAGCATTTTATTTTGTCAAGTATAAATTTATACATATCTTATAACCGCGATTATAAGTCCGAGAATTGCTCCGGCGAACACCTCCGTAGGCGTGTGTCCTAAAAGCTCCTTGAGCTTCTTTCCCGTTTCGGCAATATCATCCTTGCCGATACGCTCAACGATCTTATTGAGAATCACCGCCTGCTGTCCCGCGCTTCTGCGCACACCGGACGCGTCATACATTACAACGATTGAAAACGCCGCCGCTATTGCAAATATAACGCTGTCAAACCCGGCTGTAAAGCCTGTCGCAGCCGCAAGCGACACGGTAAACGCCGAATGTGAGCTTGGCATTCCGCCCGAGCCGGTCAGCCTTGTGAAATCAAGCCGCCTTTCTATTATAAATACGATTATTACCTTCAGTATCTGCGCCGCAAGCCACGACAATAACGCGGTCTGCAATATGCTGTTTTGCGCAAGCTGTAAAAGATAGTCCATTAAACTCCGCCTTTATTAATTATTTCTGTTTATGAGATAGTCTGTAAGCTCCGTGAGAAATTCAGCTTTTTCACCGAAAACTTTTAACGCGTCCTTTGCCTTTTCAGAATACTCCTTAACAAGCTGCTCCGACCTTGCAAGACCGGCTATTGTCACATATGTATTCTTTTCCATTTCCTCATCAGAGCCGATCGGCTTGCCGAGCTCCGCCTCATTTCCTACAACATCAAGTATATCATCTCTTATCTGGAACGCGACACCGAGATTTTTTGCAAATATGTCGATCGCTTCAAGCTGCTCTTCATCCGCTCCCGCCATTATTCCGCCTATAACGCACGCGGAGCGGATAATAGCTCCGGTCTTTAAAAGATGAATATACTGCAAGCCTGAAAGGTCTATTTTTTTGCCCTCAGCAGCAAGGTCTACCACCTGTCCGCCTATCATGCCCTCCGTTCCGCTCGACTCTGCAAGAACAGAAATTGCTTTCATGGCTCTTTTAGGATCGGCATAGCTTTCCGAGGAAACGACCTCAAACGCTTTGTTAAGCAGAGCGTCGCCCGCAAGGATTGCTATATCCTCGCCGAACTTGATATGGTTTGTCGGCATGCCGCGGCGCAGGTCGTCGTTATCCATTGCCGGAAGGTCGTCATGTATAAGCGAATATGTGTGTATCATTTCCATAGCGCACGCGAAGGGCTTTACGTCCTCCCACGAGCCGCCGCACATCGCCGCCGCTTCAAGCATAAGAATCGGTCTTAAACGCTTTCCTCCCGCAAAAAGGCTGTAGCGCATCGCCTTATATATAACAGCCTGCGGATTTTCCTTTTCGGGAAGATATTCTTCAAGCGCGGCATTAATAATATTTATTCTGTTCTTTAATCCGGCTTTTAATCCACTCATTCCTCAACGCCTCCGAAGTCCTCCTCTGTCATACCGCCTTCCCCGTCGGCCGTAAGGATTTTTACCTTTCTTTCAGCCTCGTCCAGCTTTTTCTGACAGCTTTTAGCCAGTTTTATTCCCTTCTCAAAAAGCTTCAGCGAATCGTCAAGCGATACGTCGCCCGCTTCAAGCTGTGTTACCACCTCTTCAAGCTCCGCCATTGAAGCCTCAAATGTCTTAGTCGCCATTCTGATTATTCCCCCTTATTTTACTATACAGTCCACGTCGCCGTCACGCAGCTTTAATGTAAATTCATCACCCCGCGCAAAATCCGCGGTTTTCCGAAGAACCGTTCCGTCCTCTTTTACAGGGATCGAATATCCCCTTGTAAGCGTTTTTAACGGGCTTAGGGCGTCAAGCTTTCCGCTGAGCGCTCCTAGCTTTCTCGCGCCGTCGCTGAGCTTTAATTTATACGCGTTTTCCATTCTGTGTACGCGCATATCAAGCCTCTGGCTCAGCTCGTTTATCCTGTCCTGCGGGTCGCGCGGCTTTAACCGCTTTAACCGCTGCCTGTTATATTCTATGCGGCTCTGCATTGCCGCATACGTTCTCGATCGGTACATACTGATAAGCGTTGCAAGCTCCATTGCAGACGGAACGCTTACCTCCGCCGCCGCTGACGGCGTCGGAGCTCTGAGATCCGCCACAAAGTCCGCTATCGTAAAGTCCGTTTCATGACCTACCGCAGAAATTATAGGTATCTGTGAGGCGAAAATGGCCCTTGCCATACATTCCTCATTAAATGCCCACAAATCCTCAATGCTTCCTCCGCCTCTGCCGACTATCATCGTATCAACGGATTTTGTCTTATTGAAATACTCTATCGCCTTTACCACGCTTTCCTTTGCGCCCGCGCCCTGAACAAGCGCCGGATAGATAACAATTTCCGCAAGCGGAAAACGGCGTGTCGCGACATTTATTATATCCCGTACCGCAGCGCCTGTCGGAGCTGTTACAACTCCTATTCTCTTCGGGAATCTCGGTATCGGTTTTTTATACCGTTTGTCAAACAAGCCCTCTGCCTCAAGCTGCTTTTTCAGCCTTTCATATTCCTGATACAGCGCGCCCACACCGTCCGGCAGCATTTCTTCAATATACAGCTGATACGCTCCGCCCGCCTCGTAAACCGATACCCTGCCGCGGGCAATAACCTTCATTCCGTCCTTAGGCTCAAAAGCGAGCGTATATGCCGCAGAGCGAAACATTACCGCTTTAAGAACGCTGCTTTCGTCCTTTAAGGTCAGATAAATATGCCCCGATGAATGACGCTTATAGTTTGAAATCTCGCCCTTGACCCATAAATTATTAAGGACAGCCTTACTGTCAAGCAGTCTTTTTATATAATTGTTTACACGCGATACGGTACCTATGACCTGTTGTGCTTCATTCATTATATATTATCCCTTTCCATAGCCATTGCCGCAAGAATCGCAACACCCACCGCATTATCGGTTGACAGCTCCTTTGAGGCAAAATACACCTCCGCGTTTAACCGCTCCGTAATACCTTGTCGGATTATGCTGTTAGAGGCAACGCCGCCCGCGATAAGAACCTTGTTAATTCCTGTATCACTTACGGCATTTCCGATCGTTTTTACAAGAACATCACCGATATAACACAGAACGGTTCTTGCAGTCTCCGGCTCCGCGCCGTTTACGCTCCGCATAAGCTTTGTTTCAACGCCGGATAAATTCATATACGCGCCCTTGACCGAAAACGGAAGCCTTCCGCATTTATCCGTTCTGAGCGCGAGCGCCTCAAGCTCTCTGCCGCACGGAAATTTCAGTCCCATTGCGACACCGATACGGTCTATAAGCTGTCCCGCGCTTATGTCAAGGGTTCCCCCGATTATTTCGTTTTTAAAATTGTACCCATCATATTCCGACAGGAGAATTTCGGTTGTTCCCCCCGAAAGATGCACCGATATAAACGACTCCTTTAACAAATCATACGCGCCGCAGGAATATATTCCCGCCATAATATGCCCGTCCTGATGTGAAAACTCATACAGCCTTGCTCTCATCGCAGCGGCAGCCGCTCTTGCGTAGCCGTGTCCTACCGTAAACACCGGCATATAGGAGCCTTCAACGCTGCGCGGTCTTGTGCTCACGCCCACCGCGTCTATTCTGCCATTGAGGTTTTGCAGTCTTTCCTCAAGCATCTGCGGAAGCTCACGGTTATGAATAAATACACCGTCGCTTTGGCGTATGCCGCGGCTCCCCTCTTTTACATCAAGGATCTTACGGCTCATTTCGTAATCCGCGCCGTTAAATACCGCGCAGGAGGTCGTATAATTACTTGTGTCTATACCGAGAGTAAGCATATTACCCCTCAAGCTCGCGCATGACTCCGCCGAGAACACCGTTAATAAAGCTTGGCTCCTTTTCGTCGCAATACTTTTTTGCCAGATTTACCGCCTCGTTTATCGCAACCTTTGACGGAACATCATCGCAGTACTTCATCTCGTAAATGGCAATTTTAAGTATCGTTCTTGACGCCTTTGAAAGTCTTTTAAAGCTCCATCCGTCTTTGAGATGAGCGTTTATT
>JBJEIV010000029.1:0-4643 GCA_051877395.1 Candidatus Ornithomonoglobus sp. | reverse complement strand
ACATTGACCCCGAAATCAATCACGGTATTCCTGATATGATAAACTCTCTCGGCTTTGCGGTTCTCACCGAGGACAGCGTCGCTCACCTCGGTCACCTTGAGCGCGATATCCGCGTTGTTGACCAGTGGGCATACCATACAAGACTTTATGAGTCGGCATCGGAGGTTATAAAGAACAACCGTCTGGAGCTTATTCAGCTCAACTCCTTCGGCTGCGGACTTGACGCGGTTACGACCGATCAGGTTATGGAGATTCTCCAGTCGCATGAGAAGATATATACAACGCTTAAAATAGATGAGGTTTCAAACCTCGGCACGGCGCGTATCCGTGTCCGCTCATTAAAGGCGGCTGTAAAGGAAAGAGTTGACAACGACTTTATGCCGCACAAGGTTGAGGACTACACGATTAACCGCGTAAAGTTTACCGACAAGGAGCGCAAAAACCATACCGTTATTTTCCCGCAGATGTCCCCCACCCACTTCGGACTGTTCGAGGCGGTGCTCAGAATGAGCGGCTATAACGCAATGGTGCTTGAGCATGCTACGGCGGAGGACGTTGAAGCCGGACTCAAATCGGTCAACAATGACGCGTGCTATCCGTCTATCATGGTCACGGGGCAGCTTGTAAACGCGTTTATCAGCGGCAAATGCGACCCCGATAAAACGTCAATTATGATTACTCAGACAGGCGGCGGCTGCCGCGCCACAAACTACATAGCGTTTTTAAGAAAGGCGTTAAAGGAGGCGGGCTATCCGCAGGTTCCGGTTGTTTCGCTTAACGTATCCGGTCTTGAGGGCAATCCCGGCTTTAAGATCACGCCGAAAATGGTTGACGGTCTGCTAAAAGCCTGCACATGGGGCGACCTGCTCCTCTCCTGCTCGCAGAGAATAAGACCGTATGAGATCAACGAGGGCGAAACAAACGCGGTTTACGATAAGTGGCAGAAGCGTCTGTATAATGATATTCTCAACTGGAATACAAAAAAACTCAAGCTTAAAAAGGTTATTGATGAAATTATAGAAGATTTTGACGCGATACCGATTGACGAAACAATTAAAAAGCCGAAGGTCGGCGTTGTAGGCGAAATCCTTGTTAAATTCCAGCCGGACGCGAACAATGACGTTGTGGGCGTTATTGAGGCAGAGGGCGGCGAGGCGGTTATGCCCGGACTTGCAGACTTCATGCTCTATTGTCTTTACAATAACAACTTCAAGCGCGACAACCTCGGCATGAAGGCGTCAACGGCAAGGCTTTGCAACCTTGCGATCTGGGGCATTGAGAGCTTCAGAAAGCATGCGGAAAAGCGAATGAAGGCAAATCCTAAGTTCGCATCGCGCGCGCCCGGTCACATCGCTGAAATCGCGGAGGGAGCGAAAAATGTTCTACAGCTCGGTCACTGCACGGGCGAGGGCTGGTTCCTCACGGGTGAAATGATTGAGCTTATAAACTCGGGCGTTCCGAACATCGTCTGCGTTCAGCCGTTTGCCTGCCTGCCCAACCACGTTACCGGCAAGGGCATGATCAAGGAGCTGCGCCGCCAGTACCCGCAGTCAAACATTGTCGCGATAGACTACGACCCGGGCGCCTCGGAGGTAAATCAGCTCAACCGTATAAAGCTTATGATGGCAGTCGCATTCGAGAATATCCGCAAGGAGGAGGAATACGACAGGCTTCCCATGAATAAGTATCACGAAAAACTGAAATCGACCGAAAAGGCTAAGGTCGGAGTATAAATTTACATATTACAATCATCCCCCTGCTGTTCTGAGCCGGGGGATAGTTGTTTTCATACATTTATCTCTGTTCTTATTTTGTCTGCGGCAAATGCTATAAACTCCTGTTCTGTCGGTTTGCCCATTCCAGTATTTATTGAGTAACCGAACAGCTCATCCATCTTTTGCGGCTCGCCGTGCGTCCATGCAATCTCGATTGCATGACCGATTGCCGGTTCAATGCGGCTTGATTCGGTTTGATATATTCTTGCAATTTCAGGATAGAGCAGCTTTGTTATGTTGTTTAAAAGATCTATATTATTTACTACCATTATTATTGCAGTTTTCAGATAATTATAACCCTTAGTATGCGCCGGGACTCCAAGCTCCTCTATGTATTCTGTCACAAGCCTGTCAGTGCTCATTTCTTTATCTAAAGGCATCTTAGTCACTCCTTGTTATTTATTAATGTCTATATATTATACACTCTTATACGGAAAAACTCAAGCATTTTTTACACGATTTTTATCACGAACTACTCACATTGCTTTTGCATATACTGTTTTATGGAAGTAAAAAATCAAGGAGGGAAATTTAATATTATGACAGATCATAAAAATTACATTATGCAGTCATTTGAGCTGCATCTGTTTTTTGCGCGTATTATGAAGGAGCATTCTCTGTTTCTGGAAGCGGGCTTTACTCCGGCGAATAGCGCGCTTTCAAAAAAGGCTGAGTGGTTTAAAATACAGTTTGAGCAGCTTCTGTCCGATGTCGTGGGATTGAGCAGCGGAAGAGTACGTCAGCCGGTGCTTGATTCGGAGGAGCTTGTTACAAAATTTACACTAAACGCCGAAAGGCAAACAAGCCGTTTTACAGGGATAGGGATCAACACGGGAATTACACAGCGAGAATTAATGCTGCGCGGAAAAGACGGCGGCGAAAAGGTCAATCCGCAGCTTTACAGAAAAATCTCGGTATTAAACCGCAGAGCCGTCCAACTGCTCAACGGCCTGATTGAATTTAAGGAGCATATCTTAAGCAATGTAAGAAGCTGCCGTTTGTTTACAATGAACTATCCGTTATTGATTGAGCATATTTTAAGAGAAGCGAGGCTTTACAGAGATTATGTCAACGCCCTTGAAAACGGCACGCTGACCGACGATCTTATGAAGAATAACGAGCAGTTCTGGAACCGTATTATGATGGAACACGCGATGTTTATACGAGGTCTTTTAGACCCCTCAGAAGCCGAACTGATCAAGACATCAGATACCTTTGCAAACGAATATGCGGCGCTTCTTGAGCAGTCAAGGAAAAAGAACGACTTTGTCACACTTGATCTGACAGCGGCATCGCTTAATGAAACTCTGCGCTTTAAGGACTTCAAGCAGGCGGGAACGGTCGGAATCCAGAAATGCGAAATAGAATCCGTAATACTTCCACTGCTGGCAGACCATGTTCTTCGCGAAGCAAATCATTATATCCGACTGTTAGAAATGTAGAATTAAATTTAACTTTACAGCCGTTATATGCTATAATATGTAAAAGTCAGGGCACAGCTTAAATTTCTGGATATATACTAAAGGAGATATTTATGGTAGGAATGACACCGAACGCCTATGAACATCAATATGATAATAAAAACAGCGGCTCAGGCACTCGGTAATGCCTTGGCCGCTGTTTGTATTTAATTCCATGCCGAATTTATAAAAATGTCCAGCAAGTCAATTCTTGATAAGCCCGCGCGCGCTGCCGCAAGCATTACAAGACTGTCCTGATTAAGCCTGTGACTGCGTGACGCAAGCGTCATATTCGGCTTCATATTTATATCGAACATCATGTATTTTCCACTGCCGTTCTCCCGACAGTCTATCCTGATGGGAGCCTTTAAATTCAGGATGGCGTATGCCTCACTGCAGCAGCGCATAATTTCCGAATACTCCGCCTCATCGGCAACGGCGATACTGTTTTCCGCTACCGCTACAATTCCGTTATACGGAGCAATGCCGTCAATGTGGTTAAAGCGCCGTACCGGAGGCAGACAATATGGGGATGAATGCTTTTCATCCGGAGGAAGCACCGTTACGGTTATTTCTTCTCCTGTGAGAAACGGTTCTATCATAAGCCTTGTTCCGTATATTTTCTGCCCTAACAAAAGTTCTGTTGTTTTCTTCATCTCATCTTCATTTTTTACAACGCGCACTCCCTGACTTCCGCGTCCGCGTATCGGCTTTATTACGCACGGATAATCTCCCCGATACTCCTCAGCCGAGCTTACAGCGCAGGCATCTGTAACCGGCAGTCCATGCCGCAGCAGAAGCTTATTGGTGTAAAGCTTGTCATCATACAGCCTCACATCACCTGTCCTCTGTCCGATAACCTTCACCTTACCTATGTATTTTTCAATCGGATGCCCCTCAAACAGCACGGTGTTAAGCCACAAAATCTCAGCGCCCTTTTCTATCGCGCTTCGTATACCCTCCTCCGTATCGGGAAAAACCCAGTCATAGTCATTTTCTTCGCTTGGATTTTCCACAGGAAGTATTACACTTCGCCTGTTCTTTAACAGCTCACAGGCAATATCCGCCCCGCTGTCGCTGTAGCCTCCCTTTTTTACGGGCTTTCTTATTCCGTCCTCCGCCGGAGGCTCGCTTGTCTGATATAAAATTGCAATCTTCATAAAATATTTCTCTCTATTCTCCTGTGATTTTTATACGCTCACTCTGCTTAATCTCAGAGCCATATATCCGCGCTGCGGCAGCTCTATGCGCACATTTCCCGAAAGCGCTCCCTTATCCTCAATCGTCATATTCCATGTGTCGATTACTTCAACGCGGCAGCTGTCAGCTCCGAGCATAAGCGTTACAAAGGACGGCATATGCTCTCCGAAATACTGCACTCTCACGCTGCCGTCCGAATTTTCAGCCG
>JBJEIV010000028.1:0-4645 GCA_051877395.1 Candidatus Ornithomonoglobus sp. | reverse complement strand
CGATATCCTAAACGATACCGTTACGCTCCGCCATCTGCCTTTTAAATCCACGCTCTTGTCCACTTTAGCTCTCACCTCTCTCAATGTTTAATTTATCTGCCATTTCAGCCTGCTCGTTTGGGAACATATGAGCATATCTGTATGTAATGTCAATGCTTTCATGCCCGACTCTTTTGGCTATTGCCACCGCGGTAAAGCCCATATTAATAAGTAGACTGACATGAGAATGTCTCAACTGATGCAGAGTGAGCTTTTTGACACCCGCTGCCTCCGAGCCCCGTCTCATCTCATGATGCAAATAGCTCTTTGTAAATTCAAAAATTCTGTCATTCTCACCGATCCCATACAGCATACCGATGTATTCGCGTATTTCATCCTTTAAGAAATCAGGCATAGTTATTGTTCGGATGCTGCATGCTGTCTTTGGATCAGTGATTATATCCTTGCCCTCCAGCCGCTGATATGACTTGTTTATTCTCAAGGTTGATTTTTCAAAATCAAAATCAGCCGGAGTAAGAGCCAGCATCTCTCCAACACGCAGTCCGCACCAATACAGAATTTCAAAAGCGTAAAATGCCTGCGGCTTATCCATCATCTCATCCGCAAATTTTAAATATTCCTCCTTTGTCCATATAACCATCTCTTTGGTCGTTTCCCTGCCCATATTTCCCGCCTTTCTCGCCGGATTTTCTCGCAGATTGTAAAAAGTAACTGCATGATTGAATATCGCGCTTATCTGATTATGGATGGTTTTCAGATAAGTAGGGGCGTGAAGCTCGCCCCTCTCATCTCTTTCCTCCATAAGCTTATTCTGCCATGCAATAATATCCGTTGCTTTAATATCCGACATCTTCCTATCCTTGAAATAGGGCAATATTTTGCCTTCAATGATATGAACCTTGTTCAGGTATGTATTGTATTTCAGACGAGACCTTCTGTCCTTCAAATACAATTCCACGAACGAGCCGAAGGTCATATCAAGATTTGAGCTTTTCATTTGTAAAAACTCGCGTTCCCACGCCTGTGCTTCTCGCTTGGTTTCAAAGCCTCGCTTCATCTTTTGTTTTCTTGCGCCGTCCCAATTATCGTATCGGCACGATACAAGCCACTTCCCTGTCTTTTTGTCCTTATGAACCGACATTCGTAATCACTCCTTCTGAACCATAAAATCTTTCCTCAAAATATCTTCTGCTTACTCGTCCTGCCACTGTTATAAAGCCTTTAGCCTCTAAATCCTTATTCAGCAGCCGAACAAGCTTATAGGCATGAGATATCGAGATACCCAAAGCCTCCGCCACTTCATCGGCAGAAATCATCAATTTCTTGTTCATATAGACTCCTCCTTTCTCAGAATATTTATACAGTTCATAATTGAACTGTATTTGTATTATATCAGTTCATTATCGAACTGTCAATACCTTTTTATAATTTTTTTCATAAATTTCAAATAAAGTATTTCATTTTTGAACTGTTTGTGTTATAATGTGTCTATAGATTATTTTTGATAACAGATATTTGGAGGTATTATCATGGAGGTTGGAAAGAAAATTAAGCGGTTTCGTACTGCGCAGGGCTTATCTCAGAAGGAGTTAGCCCAAAGGGCAGGAATGAGCGAGCCGGCAATCCGTAACTATGAGCTCGGTAACCGAACTCCGTCTGACAAGCAGCTTGAGAAAATCGCCGGCGCTTTAGGTGTAAGCATATATGCAATTTCCGATCCTAATTTAGAAAATTACGACGGTATGCTGCACGCACTTTTCTATTTAGAAGATGAATACGGCATTATCCCTAAGGAAATAGACGGTCAGATATGTCTTTGTGCAGGAAATAAAAACACTGCAGCAATAACCGTAGAGAAAATGCTCACCTCATGGAACAGCGAATTTGAAAAACTTAAATCAGGTGAAATAACTAAGGAAGAATATGATATGTGGCGCTACAGCTATCCTCGTATTAAGGCAGAACGCCTGCATGAAAAATTGAAGAAATTGAAAAACAATACTGAGAAATAACAACTGTTATCATTCTGTTATCAATTCCAAAATAAAATCCCCGAAAACCGCATTAAAACGCAGTTTTCGGGGATTTGTATATCATTCCCACTCAATCGTAGCCGGCGGCTTGCTGGTGATGTCGTAGACCAATCTGTTTACGTGCTGAACCTCGTTTACAATTCTGTTTGAGGCCTTTTCGAGCACATCATAGGGGATTCTTGCCCAGTCGGCGGTCATGAAGTCGGTGGTGGTTACGGCGCGGAGCGCGAGAGTATAATCATACGTTCTGCCGTCGCCCATTACGCCGACGCTTCTCATGTCGGTGATTACCGCAAAATACTGGTTTATACTCCTGTCAAGTCCCGCGTTGGCTATCTCCTCGCGGAAGATCGCGTCTGCATCTCTTAAAATTTCGAGCTTTTCCTCGGTGATCTCGCCAATCACTCTTACCGCAAGGCCGGGACCTGGGAACGGCTGACGCCATACGAATTTTTCCGGCAGTCCCAATTCTATTCCGAGCTGACGCACCTCGTCCTTAAAGAGATCGCGCAGCGGCTCTATGATTTCCTTGAAATCAACGTGCTCCGGCAGTCCGCCCACATTGTGGTGGCTCTTTATCGTTGCGGCGTCTCCCGCGCCGGACTCGATAACGTCAGGATAGATCGTGCCCTGAACAAGGAAATCAACCTTGCCGATCTTCTTCGCCTCCGCCTCGAATACGCGGATAAATTCCTCGCCTATTATCTTTCTCTTCTTCTCCGGCTCTGTAACTCCGGCAAGCTTGCCTAAAAATCTGTCCTGAGCGTTTGCTCTTATGAGGTTGATGTCAAACTGCTTTCTGAAAACGTTCTCGACCTCGTCACCCTCGTTTTTGCGCAGGAGTCCGTTATCAACAAACACACATGTGAGCTGATCACCTACCGCCTTGTGTATCATAAGCGCGGCAACCGAGCTGTCAACTCCGCCGGAAAGAGCGCAGAGCACCTTTTTGTCGCCTATCTTTTCTTTAAGCTGCGCAACCGCTTTTTTAGCGTAGTCGCTCATTACCCAGTCGCCCTTGCAGCCGCAGACCTTGTAAAGGAAATTCCTTAACATCTGCTGACCCTGCACGGTGTGGTTTACCTCCGGATGAAACTGGACCGCATACAGCTTCTTTTCCGTGTTCTCGTACGCGGCGCAGGGGCATGAATCCGAATATGCGGTTATCTTAAAGCCCTCGGGAAGCTTTTCAATGTAGTCGGTGTGGCTCATCCAACACACGGTGTTTTTGTCAACTCCGTCAAAGAGCAGCGAGTCCTTAACCGTGATTTCCGTCTTGCCGTATTCACGCTTCGGCGCTCTTGCGATACTGCCGCCGAGGGAATATGACATAAGCTGACTTCCGTAGCATATTCCGAGGATCGGAACGCCAAGCTCATATATCTCATTTGAATATTTAGGGGAATCCTCCTCATAAACACTGTTCGGTCCGCCGGTGAATATAATTCCCACCGGATTCTTTTCCTTTATCTTTGAAATGTCTGATTTATACGGCATAACCTCGCAGTACACGTTGCATTCGCGCACGCGTCTTGCGATCAGCTGATTGTACTGTCCGCCGAAATCAAGCACTATGACTGTTTCATTATTCATTGGTATTTTCCTCCTGCCTGAGTTTATAAGCTTATTATATCATGATATGACGCCGTTGTCAATTTTAATTTTAACTATAATATCTTGCTGCTCTGTGTTGTCAAGAGATATTAACCATTTCTCTTGACAACACAGAGCATTTTATATTTTTTGTATTATATAAGCTATAGGATCGTCATCGCAGGAAGGGACAACCTCGTCCGCCGTATCCTTTACCGCCTGTTCGGCATTTTCAACCGCATAGCTTTGTCCTGCCGCCTTAAGCATATCAATATCATTCATGTTGTCGCCAACGGCATAGATGTCCTCAGGTGATATCTGCAATATCTGCGCAAGCCTTATAAGACCTTTCCCCTTCGAAACACCGGTGGCAACAATATCAAGGTAATTATCGCCGCTGCGGACACTGTAACCGCTGTCATAGCTGCTGCGGTAAATCGGCTCAAACTCGTCAAGCTGCTCCCTGTGACCGATTATCAGAGCCTTGACCCACGGCGCGTTCCACACCTCGTCCGGCATCTCATAATACACCTTATACGGCTTAGTAAGAAATCTGTCCGTTTCAAAGCATCGCTGATAGATATATACAAGCTCATTTGAGTATATCTCAAGACCAAACTCCGGTCTTGTGTCATGAACACGCTTTATTGCCTGCTTTCGTTCCTCCTCGATAAATTTCTCAAATACGACCGCTTCGCTGTCATAGTCATAAAGCTTTGCGCCGTTATGCAGAATAGCGGGCGCATTGATCGTCATCTGATCAAAATATGCGCGTACCGCCGGAACCATGCGCCCCGAGGCAACCGTAAATTTTCCGCCCTCGCTTATAAAATACTCTATTGCCTCCCTGTTTGCCTTTGATACCATATGCTCACTGTCAAGCAGTGTAGCGTCCATATCCGACACCAAAAGCTTTCCGTCAAATCTTCCCATCGTTTTCTCCTTACAGTAAATTATTGTTTAGCGGCATAAGCTTGTCCCCCTCCGGGAGGGGGAACGCCGCGAAGCGGCAAGGGGGA
>JBJEIV010000027.1:0-4651 GCA_051877395.1 Candidatus Ornithomonoglobus sp. | reverse complement strand
CTAAGTTTTCTTCATTGCATTGACTATAGAAAACTTAGTGAAAAGCATATATAAATAGTACACAAAAGTCAAAAAACGGCTGAGCTATTGACAAAATTAAAAAAATGGTATAAAATATTGGAGTATAGATTAAAATGGGATCGTATATATTATTTTCACCGATAAGGTGTGACAGGAAGGGTAGATAGTAATGCCAAAAAAAGGCGCATACAGCAACGAGGATATTGTAAAGCTTAAGGACGAGGAAAGGGTACGTTTAAGACCGGCGGTAATATTCGGCTCAGACGGACTGGAGGGCTGTGAGCACTCGTTTTTTGAGATACTTTCAAACTCCATAGACGAGGCGCGCGAGGGATACGGAGATCTCATAGAGATCACAAGATTCCTCGATAATTCCATAGAGGTGCGCGACCACGGACGCGGCGTTCCGCTCGATTTTAACGAAAAGGAGCAGTGCTATAACTGGGAGCTTGTTTACTGCGAGCTGTACGCGGGCGGAAAATATAATAACAACGCCGGAGGCACGTATGAGTACAGCCTCGGACTTAACGGTCTTGGCGCGTGCGCGACACAGTATTCCTCGGAATATATGGATGTTGAGGTTATACGCGACAAGAATAAGTATACGCTTCACTTTGAAAAGGGAAAGAATGTGGGGGGACTTAAAAAGGAGCCTGTACGCAGCGCAAAAACCGGTACGGTGCAGAGGTGGAGACCGGATACAGAGGTTTTTACAGATATTAAGATACCGCTTGAATATTATCAGGATATTTTAAATAAGCAGGCGATGGTAAATGCCGGGATCAGGTTCGTTTTATATAACGAGACAGAGGAAGGCATGGATATGTTCCAGTACTACTATGAAAACGGTATTGTGGACTATCTTACCGAGGCTGTGGGCGATGACGCTTTAACGACCGTTGAAACATGGGAATGTGAGCGAGAGGGCCGCGACCGAGCCGATAAGGAGGATTACAGAATGAAGATGCAGATCGCCTTCTGCTTCTCAAATCGTGTTAATTTCCTCGAATATTATCATAATTCAAGCTATCTTGAGCACGGCGGCTCACCTGATAAGGCGGTGAGGAACGCTTATGTGTATGCGATAGACCAGTACATGAAGCAGAATAACAAGTATAATAAAAATGAGTCAAAAATCACGTTTTCCGATGTTGAGGACTGCCTCGCGCTTGTTATCAACTCGTTCTCAACACAGACAAGCTATGAGAACCAGACAAAAAAGGCTATTAACAACAAGTTCATCCAGGACGCAATGACGGAATTTCTCCGCCATCAGCTTGAGGTGTACTTTATAGAGAACAAGGCGGACGCGGAAAAAATAGCAAATCAGGTGCTTGTAAACAAGCGCAGCCGCGAGAACGCCGAAAAGGCGCGTATCGATATTAAGAAGAAGCTTACCGGCTCTATGGACGTAACCACAAGAGTTGAGAAGTTTGTACCGTGCCGCTCAAAGGACAAGACAAAGACGGAAATATTTATAGTTGAGGGCGATTCGGCGCTCGGCTCGTGTAAGCTTGCGCGCGACGCGTCCTTCCAGGCGATCATGCCGATACGCGGCAAGATATTAAACTGCCTGAAGGCGGATTATCCGAAGATTTTTAAGAGTGATATTATAGTTGACCTCCTGCGGGTGCTCGGCTGCGGCGTTGAGATAAAGTCGGCGCATAATCAGAAGCTTGACAGCTTTGATCTGGATAATTTAAGGTGGGACAAGGTCATTATCTGTACCGATGCCGATGTGGACGGCTTTCAGATAAGAACGCTGCTCCTTACAATGATATACCGTCTTGCTCCGACGCTTATAGAGGTCGGAAAGGTGTATATCGCGGAATCGCCTCTTTATGAAATTACGATAAACAAGCGCGGCAAGCGCAAGGACGAAAAGCTCTTTGCATACACCGACGGCGAAAAGGAAAAAATTCTTGCAAAGCTCACCGAGGAGGGCTTTTCAAAGGATAAGGACGACTATGACATTAAGCGGTCAAAGGGTCTGGGTGAAAACCAGCCGGAGATGATGAGCTTAACGACTATGCACCCTGCAACCCGCCGTCTTATCAGGGTAACGCCTGAAAATGCGGAAAAGACAGCGATGATGTTTGATCTTTTGCTTGGTGATAACCTGTCAGGAAGAAAGCAGCATATTGCGGATAACGGTTCTAATTATCTGGAAATGCTGGATTTAAGCTGATGCTATATAGAAAGGAGCCATGATTAATGGCAAGAAGGAAAAAGGAAGAGCCGCAGGAAATAATATCGGCGCCGATAGCGGAACAGGCTATTACAGAAACGCTTGAAACAAATTATATGCCGTACGCTATGAGCGTTATCATATCGCGCGCGATTCCCGAGATAGACGGTCTGAAGCCGGCGCACAGAAAGCTTTTGTACACCATGTACAAGATGGGACTTCTGGGCGGAAAATTTACAAAGTCGGCAAATGTTGTCGGCTCAACAATGAAATTAAATCCGCACGGAGACGGCGCGATATATGAAACACTGGTAAGACTTACCCGCGGCAATGAAACACTGCTTCATCCGCTGATCGAGTCGCAGGGTAACTTCGGTAAGGCTTATTCACGCGATATGGCGTACGCCGCATCGCGTTATACGGAGGTAAGGCTGGAGCCTATCTGCGAGGAGCTGTTCACCGATATTAATAAAAACACGGTAAAGTTTGTGGATAACTATGACGGAGAGCTTAAGGAGCCTACGCTGCTGCCGGCGGCATATCCGTCAATTCTTGTGAATCCGAATCAGGGTATCGCTGTCGGCATGGCGTCAAATATATGCTCCTTCAACCTCCGCGAGGTGTGCGAGGCAACGATAGCGTATATGAAGGACCCGAAGGTGGATATCATTGAAATAATGCCGGCGCCTGACTTTTCTCTCGGAGCAAGTATTATATACGACAAGGAGGAAATGCGCAGGAT
Source organism: Candidatus Ornithomonoglobus sp. (assembly GCA_051877395.1). Classification (GTDB taxonomy): domain Bacteria; phylum Bacillota; class Clostridia; order UBA1381; family UBA1381; genus Ornithomonoglobus. The sequence goes on along the minus strand of JBJEIV010000027.1, from coordinate 1,700 downwards.
TTACGAGACGGGCCGCGGAAGCTTTAGGATGCGCGCAAAATACCAATACGATAAAAAGAGCAACTGTATTGAAATTCTCCAGATCCCGTATTCAACGACCTCGGAGCAGATAATAGGAAAGATCATGGAGCTGCTTAAAGCGAACAAGCTGCGTGAGATCTCGGACGCGCGTGACGAAACAGACCTTGACGGCTTTAAGATCGCGATCGATTTAAAGCGCGGTGTTGACCCGGATGAGCTTATGCTCAAGCTCTATAAGCTGACCTCCCTTGAGGACAGCTTTGGCTGCAACTTCAATATTCTGATTGACTCCGTGCCGCATGTTATGGGCGTTAAGCGTATAATAGACGAATGGGTGAAGTTCAGAATTACCTGTGTAAGAAACGGCGCGAAGTTTGACATTGAGCAGAAGAGCAAAAGGCTGCACCTGCTTATGGGTCTTAAAAAGATTCTGCTTGATATTGACAAGGCAATTTCTATTATACGTCATACGGAAATTGACAGCGAGGTTGTTCCGAACCTTATGGCGGGCTTCGGAATAGACCGTGTACAGGCGGAGTATATAGCTGAAATACGCCTGAGAAACTTAAATAAGGAATACATCTTAAAGAATGTAGACAATATTGACAAGCTGACAAAAGAGATTGCCGAGCTTAACAAGCTTATTTCAAGCGACAGAACCGTTAAAGCGCATATTGCAAAGCAGCTTAAAAATATCGCGAAGAAATACGGACAGGACAGAAGGACACAGCTTATAGACGCTTCCTCGCTTGAGCAGTACAGGGAGGAGGAGCATGTTGAGGATTACGCCTGCACAATATTCTTTACGCGCGGGCAGTATATCAAGAAGGTTCCGGCAAATTCACTTCGTTCTACCACCTCTGAGCATAAGCTCCGCGAGGATGATGAAATAATTGTGACGACCGAAACAAGCAACAAATCCGAGCTGATTTTCTTCTCAAATCAGTGCAATGTATACAAATTAAAGACTCAGGATATACCTGACGGCAAGGTATCGCAGCTCGGAGAATATATTCCCGGAATTCTGGGGCTTGAAAATGATGAGAAAATAGTGTATACTGTAGTAACAAAGGATTACTCGGGCTATATGCTTTATACCTTTGAAAACGGTAAGATGGCAAAGGTGGAGCTTAGTAATTATCAGACAAAAACAAACCGTAAAAAGCTTATCGGCGCTTATTCAGATAAGTCACCGATAGTTGATATATTATATTTAGAAACGGATAAGGACGTAGTTGTTATCACGGAGAATAACAAGGTGATATGTCTTAACACAAGTCTTGTCCCGCTCAAGTCTACAAAGAATACGCAGGGCGTACAGGTTGTAAAGCAGACAAAGAGCGGGGTTAAGCCCTCAAAGGTGACGGCGGCAGACGACAGTGGGATCGATGATGTTAAAAAGTATAACGCGCGTACTATTCCGGCGGCGGCGAAGGCACTCAAAGGCGAGGATATGCAATTGAGCCTGCTGTAAAATATTATTACAGAGAGGAGATTTTGCGGATATGACACAGGAAATCGCAAAAAAAAGAGAGCGGTTTTATAAAACGGCCAGCGATCTTTACAAGCCGTTCCCGAAGGAGCTGTTCAAGGCATTCGGAGTTAAGAGAGGTCTCAGAAATGAGGACGAAACCGGAGTTATGGCAGGACTTACTTCTGTAGGTCAGGTTATCGGTTAT
>JBJEIV010000026.1:0-4671 GCA_051877395.1 Candidatus Ornithomonoglobus sp. | reverse complement strand
GTTTCTACCATGTATTGGTTTACCTTATCCTTGATATCCTGCGCGCTCAGCCCGGTTTCGTTCAGTTTCATTAAAAATTCAGTCCTTTCCGGTCATATAAGACCTTTGATCTTCATATACTCCTTGATTACGGCAACACAGTTGTCAATTCCGACCCTTTCGCTGTTGAGCGTCATATCATAATTTACCGGATTTGTCCAATAGTTGCCGTGGGTGTAATAATTGTAATAGTCTGCGCGGAATTTATCGGTTTGCTTGATAGTCGCCGCTGCGGTTTCCTTTGACACCTTCATGTTTTCCATAGTGCGCTTCACACAAAAGTCTCTCGGCGCTTCAATATAAACGCTTACCACATTGTCGCGTCCTCTTAAAATCCAATCCGCGCATTTTCCGACAATTACGCAGGATTCGGTATCCGCAAGATTTTCAATGATCTGCTTCTGAAATCCGAACAGCTTATCGTCGGAAACAAACTTCTCGTTTCTCGAAATATAATGCTTCGCCCGCGGAAGCCCGCGGAGAAAATTTGTAAAGCCTCCTGATGAGCGTATCTTTTCATTAACCTCGTCAAACAGCTTTTTATCAAGACCGCTCATCTGCGATGCAAGAGTAAGTATACGGTTTTCGTAGCAATGCACGCCCAGATCCGCCGCGAGCCTTGAGGCAATAGCCTTTCCGCCCGAGCCGAAGCCTCTTGCAAATGTAACAACAAAATTACTCATATCCATTCCTCCCGCTATCCCGCTATATACCGCGATAAAAATTCCTGAGTTCTCGGATTTTCGGGCGCCGTAAAGAATTTTTCCGGCGGCGCATCCTCGACAATATATCCTTTATCCATAAAAAGCACTCTGTCCGAAACATCTCTTGCAAATCCCATTTCATGCGTAACTATGAGCATGGTAAGTCCGGTTTTTGAGAGGGATTTCATGACATTTAGCACCTCTCCTACCATTTCCGGGTCAAGAGCGCTTGTCGGCTCATCAAAAAGCAGGACCTCGGGGTTCATGCAAAGTCCCCTCGCAATAGCAACGCGCTGCTTCTGACCGCCGGAAAGCTGCGCGGGCATAGCGTTTATATACGGCGCCATCCCAACGGATTTGAGATGAGTTATAGCTCTGTCATGCGCTTCTTCTCTGGATAAATGAAGCACCTTTCTCGTGCACTCCATACAGTTTTTCAGAACCGTCATATTATTGAAAAGATTAAAGGACTGGAACACCATTCCGACCTTTGAACGGTAATGATTTATTTCCTTCTGTGATTTCTTTACCTCCTTGCCGTGGAAGAAAACCTTGCCGTAGCTCGGCTTTTCAAGACGGTTAATGCAACGGAGGAGCGTTGATTTTCCCGATCCAGAGGAGCCTAAAATGCAGATAACCTCGCCGCGGTTTACTTCAAAATCAATCTTTCTTAAAACCTCGTGCTCTCCGAAGCTCTTGCTTAGCTCCTCAACTCTGATAATTTCTTCGTTTTTCATCAAGACACCCTCCTTTACTCGTCATTATCCATATATTCCACCGCAAGAACATAGTCCTTTTTCCCCGCGATTTTCTTTTCCAAAAGCAGGAAAAGTCTGTTGAATACAAAGCAGAGAACAAAATATATTACAGCAATGGTGAGATAGGACTCAAGGTATCTGTAATATGTGCCACCCGCTGTCTTTGCCTGTAAGAACAGCTCCTTAACTCCAATTACATTCAGCACTGATGTCATCTTCAGATTGGTCAAAAACATATTTACCATTTCGGGTATAATGTTTTTAAATGCCTGCGGCAGCACTATAAAAAGCATTACAGACACCGGCGACATTCCCATTGCGAGAGCGCCCTCCCGCTGTCCGACATCAATGGATTTTATACCGCCGCGCACGGTTTCAGCCATATACGCTCCCGTGTTAAGGGTGGTTACGATTATTCCGGCAGCAACAGGATTTATATTAAATCCGCACTGGCGGATGCCGAAATAAATTATCATAGCCTGAACTATCATAGGCGTATCGCGGAAAATTTCTATGTATATTTTACATACGCCCTTGAAAAAGCCTAAAATTATTTTCCATATAAAATTATCGTCCTCATCTATTTTCGAGTCGTCAATAATACCCATGATAAAGCCAAGCACAAAACCGACGAGCGTTCCGATTACCGCTACAACCAAGGTTATAATTGTTCCGGTTATGAATAAATCGGAATATTCCCTGGCAATAAATATCACCCATTCAAAAACTCCGTTAGGTGTGTTTTCCATAAGCTCACTTCCTTTTTAACCCGCCGAAGGCTGTACTTCAATGGCTTCTTCCATAATCTCGTTCATTGTATCGCGCTCAAGTCCCAAAGAATCCATTGCGCCCTGAATTTTATCTCTCAGCTCAGTGTCGTCTTTTCTTGTCGCAATGCAGACATTTGTCATTTCCTCATCACCCTCAAAGGTATCTCCCTCCGCCAATGTGATTATCTTCAGATCATCATTTGTCATGAGAGCCGATTCCGCTGTAGGAACATCAATAACCGCAACATCCGCCGTACCGTTTGAAATAGCCATAAATACTTCAGCTGTGGTTTCATAATTTGCGCCGAGGACCGCGTCCGGTATCTGCTCCAGCAGCGGTACCCAGCCTGTTCCGAGCTGGGTCGTAACCTTGACATTTTTACCTGCCAGCTCCGAAAGACCCGTTATATTTTCAATCTCTGAGCCTTTCTTTACAACAATACAGTTGCTTCTGTAATAATAAGGATCAGTGAAGGAATATGATAACTGTCTTTCGGCGGTTCTTCCCATGCCGGCGATGATACAATCATATTCGCCCGAATCCATTGAAAGACCTATCGAGTCCCACTCAACCTTGTGAACCTCAAGCTCCATTCCCAATTCTTCGGCAATTTTCTTCGCAATCATAACGTCATAGCCATAGGCATAGCCTCCGCCGCCGTAAATCGGAACCGCGCTATCGCCGTTCGGAACGCTCTCACTTGTCTGCGTCCAGTTAAACGGAGCGTACGCGCATTCCATACCCACTCTGAGAACCTCCGCCGACGCTGCGGTCTCCGCCGCCTCATCATCCGCGGGAGCCGGAGCCTGTGAGCCGCAGCCGGCAAGAACACCCGCCGCCATTACAGCCGCAATTGTCAAACCCATCATTTTCTTTAAAACCATTGTCTTTTTCATAATCAATCATCTCCTGAATACATTCATTTTAAAATATAAAAGGCGCTTTATCTACCCTGAGGTAAATAAGCGCCTTTGCTTAGTTAATGACATTTTTATTCTGCAATAAATATGCCTTTGTCTAAAATATCCTTGAGCTACATAAAAAGCGCTTATCTACTCTGGAGTAAACAAGCGCCTTTGCCTATCAAAAGATATTCTAATAATTTATTAAGAGCTCTCTGAAATTATTTATGAACGAATTATACCACCTGTTGAAGTAAAAGTCAACCACATTTCCAGTAAAAAACTGTACAATAATATTCCCAATAAAACCGATAAAATCTCTGTTTTTTATAAATTCCACAAAATGTACAAAAAAATAAGGGCTGTTTTCACAACCCTCATCATTCGTTTTTTACGCAAGCTTAGCGAGCTTAAGAGCCAGCTGTGACTTCTTTCTTGCTGCCTTGTTCTTGTGAACAATACCGTGAGCAACGCCCTGGTCAAGCTTCTTGGCAGCTTCGTTGTACAATGCTGTAGCAGCCGCCTTATCGCCTGCAACTGCTGCCGCCTCAAACTTCTTTATAGCAGTCTTAAGAGCAGTCTTGCGAGCAGTGTTTATGGCAGTCTTTTTCTCGATTACCTTAACACGCTTCTTTGCTGATTTAATGTTTGGCAAAGTTTACACCTCCACAAATTTAATACATAATACTATATTAGTATACTACATGTTTCATAAAATTGCAAGAGTTTTATTTATTTTTTTTACTTTTTTCTGAATTGATTAACTTTGCCTGTTCCCGCTTGCCGTTTTTTATTCAAAACGACTAAAATCGTTCTACATCGCAAGCATCGCCTTAAAATACCTGAGACTTGCAAACTCCTTATCCGCCTGGGCGCACACATATTTTTCCGTAACCGCGCTCAGCTCACTGTAATAGTCCTCGTCCTTCACCGAAAACGCGAGCATTTTCTTATCCTGACAATTTACAATGTATCTCATTATCGATGCCGCTCCGGGAGATATTTTAATATCTCCCGCATTCCTGTGCGCCCGGCATACCATGCAGCCTCTGTCTGGGCTGAAATACTGCGCTTCTTCGCCGCATACGCAGCAATTACCGAGCTGCGGCATAAAGCCGCCCGCGCACATAAGCTTCAGCTCATATACCGCCTTCAGCTTGAGATACGGCTCATTTCGGTATGCAGCCGCATACACGGTGTTTAAAAACAGCGATAAAATTCTCCTGTCCGGATTAACCTCGCCGAGCAGCGCATAGGTAATATCGGCAAGATACGACAGCAGTGAAAGCTTAACAATATCCTCGCTCACCGGATAAAACCCGTCTATTATCTCCGCCGATACCGCGGTCATTATCTCGCCCCTTGACGGGCGCAGCTTAAAATCACCGTAGCAAAGCAGCTGAAACGCGGCGGCGTTTGAAGTCTTTTTTCCTCTAACACCGTAGCGCACAGCCTTGATTATGCCGTCACTTTCGGTAAATATTGTGAGCATCCTGT
>JBJEIV010000025.1:0-4709 GCA_051877395.1 Candidatus Ornithomonoglobus sp. | reverse complement strand
AGCTGTAGATGCAAATGGTATTGTTACATCGGGCTACTATGACGGTGTTGCGACCATTACTGTAAGCGTAACAATAGACGGCGTGACGAAAACGGACAGCTTCCCGGTCGTAAACAAGCTTCAGATTGCAAATGATGACATTCCGTATGTTATAGAAAAGGCAACGAATAAGGACGGCTCGCTTGTTGATGTGACGCTTTCATACCGCGGCAGTGTTGCGGCAACGGATGTTACGCTCAAAGCAGAGGTGCTCAATGCTGATGAAACAGTAAAGAGCACAGCTACAGCAGCCGTAAAGGGCGCCGGAAAGTATGAGATAAACACAGGCGCTTTAGACGGAGAAACGGTAAGATATACAGTGGTTGACAGTGACGGTGTAAACCGTTCGGAGAGCTTCACGGCAGTATATAACACGCCTGTACCGAGCAAGATAGTCGCATACTACCTTGACAGTACGGACTATGATTATACAGTCCTCACAGGCGGAACAGATAAAGTAGCTTATACTGAAACGGTAAATGGTCTTTCGGGCTACGGTTCATGGACCAACTCGACAGCTTCAAAGGCTGATTATACATATGTAGATGTAAATGATAACGAGTATAATTACAGCTTCACGCACTCATGGGCGGCAGGCTCAGGAGGCACAACAAGCCGTTGTTTGTATTTCATACCTATTGCTCCATGTAAGGTAACGGCGGTATTCTACGGCAGTGAAGCCGCAAGAAGCATGACGATCAAGCAGGGCAGCAGGCAGGTTGTTCAGGAGGGCGTAGGCGCGGCTGTGGATGTAAGCCTTGAGGTAACAGACACAACAAATCCTGTTTACGTTTACGGCGGAAGCAGCACAAAGTATCTCTATGCAATCATAGTTGAGTATTACGGTCTGGGCGGACAGGAAGAAACAACTCCGGCGCCGACTGAGAAAGTAACTCCGGCACCGGGCTCAGAGATAACGGATACATACAGGATAGAAGCGGGCGAATATAAAGCCGGCGACACATTGTATGACGGTGAATTTAAGCTTCAGGTTACAAATGACATTACCGCTTCGGCAAACGCAACTGACGGCTTTACAGCGGGACTGACCTTCCGCACCCAGCTTGGCAGCGATATAAAGGAGAATATAAGCGATATTGTATCATATTTTGCCGATGCCGGATTAAACGGAACAACAGCATGCACAAGCTTCGTTTTCACACCAAAGCATGACGGAACCGCAAGCATTTACATTAACGGTATTTCGGGAGACAGAAGTCTGAATATCTGGGATAATACAGACAACGCGGCGGTTACGGTGCCTGTTTCAAGCTCTATATTCCCCGCGGAATTTACGGTTAAAGCGGGGCATGAATACATCGTTTACGGAAGAAAGTGGACTTCTACAGCATTAGGCGCGGCGCTTACATATGCGTCAAAAGAAGAGGATAGTCCTACCGAGCAGCCGACAGAACAGGCAACAGCACAGCCTACCGAGCAGCCCACCGAACAGGCAACGGAACAGCCTACCGAGCAGCCCACCGAGCAGGCGACTGAGCAGCCTCCGGCAACAACACAGCCGATAGTACCCGATCCGTCGGATATAAGGGTTACGGTAACATATAACGCGGACAGCAGGGTTCTCAGTCTTAAAGCAAACGCGCCGGAGCTTATAAAGGCGGCGGTTGTGAAGGCGTCGTACGATAACGGTGTTCTTACAGGGGTTCGGATATACGCCCCTGAGTTCAGACTTGGTTACGGTGAGGCGGGAATATCAGACTTTGAGCTTGCGCCGGGCGATAAGGTATTCGTATGGGATTCTGTTGAAACAATGAGACCGTATTCAGACGTGTTTGAGCTTGCGGCAGATGAAGCCGATGCCGCGTCTGAAGGTGAGGAATTGGAAATTCAGACTGTAAGCTGGGAGGGCGATAATAATATCGTCCTCACCGGAAATGATGCTACAGGCGAGACAAAAATATGGCGTATGCTTCCCGGTAATTTAAGAGTTGAAATTTATACTGAGAATTTCTACTCGGCGCCGGAGGGTTATCCGACCGACTACGAGAGCGGATATTTCACAATCAATTCGCTTGCAGTCTATAAGGATCGGTTATATGCCGGATGTGACGGCGGCTTTGTGATTATGATAACAAGCTGCGGCAAGTGCTATCAGCTCAAAAAGCCGGTTGATTTCGATATAAAGAGGATTGAAATCAATGACGGCGTAATGACGGCATACGGAACAGATACCGAACAGGAAATCAATATGGCAGACCTCGGCGGAGATTCGGTTGAGGCTGACGAAGCGCGGCTTATGCTCCAGAGCGGCGCGGTTCTGATAGACGTAAGAACGGCGGAGGAGTACGCCGGAAAGTCATATGACGGCTCGGTTAATATTCCCGCTGACCAAATTGAAGCCGGTCTTGCGGAATATGACAGGGACGCGGTTATAATCTTCTGCTGCGCGTCGGGCGTAAGATCCGCAAGTGCGGTGGAAAAAGCAAAGGAGCTGGGTTATACAAATGTATATAACCTCGGTAGTGTTGATAAGCTCCTGTAATACGCTATTTACACGCAAGAGTGATATAGACAGGTTGTCCTTTCTGGGCAGCCTGTTTTTTTGCGAATTAATAATAATTTTTTGTATGAAGCTGAAAAATTTATTGAAATTGTATAAAAATAGTGATAAAATGACTATATATTATTGTATGTCAGGGTGATGAATTTGAAATTAAAAAGATTTTTGACAGCAATGTTATCTGCGTCATTAGCGATAGGAACCTTTACCGTGCCGGTTAAAATAACCGCAGCGGATAATCTGCTCGCTTTTCCGGGCGCAGAGGGCGGCGGAAAATACACGCTGGGCGCGCGCGGCAGCAGCTCTGTGAGCGTATACCATGTAACAAATCTCAACGACAGCGGCGCCGGCTCGCTGCGTGATGCTATATCGGACTCGGGCAGGATTGTGGTTTTTGATGTCGGAGGCGTGATAAATCTGAACTCACAGCTCCAATTCACCAAGAATAATATAACCGTGCTCGGACAGACAGCTCCCGGTGACGGAATAACGATAACCGGAAACGATGTGCTGCTCGGCAACGGTGTGGAAAATATAATTATCCGCTATCTGCGTATTCGTCCTACGGATTCCTCAGGCGGTGAGCCGGACGGTATAGGCGGAAGATGGGCGCATAATATAATTCTCGACCATTGCTCGGTTTCATGGAGTGTTGACGAAACACTGACGCTTTACGCCGGCTCGCTGGAAACACGTCCCGATGTTTCGGAGAATATAACGGTGCAGTATTGCCTGACCTCGGAGAGCCTCAGAATGTCAAATCATTTCAAGGGAGCTCACGGCTACGGCGGAATAGTGGGCGGCACGAACGCGACCTATTCGCACAATCTGTTTGCGCATCACGACAGCCGCAGTCCGCGTTTTGACAGAAATCTGAAATCCACAGATTTTGTAAATAACGTAATTTATGACTGGGGCAATACTAACAGTCTGTACGGAGCGGAGCCGTATTCCTACAACAAAGCGCCGGAATACTCAACACCCGATTATGTATCGAATGTAAATATCAGAAACAACTACTATAAATACGGTCCGTCAACAAGGCCGGCATATCGCTCAAGACTGTTTGATGTGACAAACGACGCGTCGCAGCTGTATAACAGCTCCGTGCTCAAATCAAATCTGTACATAAAGGATAACTATGTTTACGGTGACAGCACTGCGACAAAAAACAATACAGGCTCAACAAGCTATGTAAACAATAAGGATAACGCAAACCTTCTCACCGCGCCGATAAATATGGGTGATTATGAGATTGAAATTGAGCGCGCGGAGGATGCGTATAATACCGTGCTTGACAATGTCGGCGCGACGCTTCCAAGACGTGACGAGATAGACGCGCGCGTGGTTGCGGATGTAAGAAACGGCACGGGCCGTGTTATAAATACCGATGAGGAGGTAGGAGGTGTTGCGGGAATACAATCCGCAGCAAAAACCTTTGAAATACCGTCCGAATGGAAAACAGAGCATGGAATGGGCAGCGCTTCGGAAACCGCGCTCGCGCCGTCGGGCTATACATGGATAGAAGAATATGTAAACGACTGGACGGCACAGCAGGCGGCTCCCTCAAATCCCGATATAACGGTAAGCTTCCCGTCAGTCTCCGACACGTCAATGACATATGACAGCGGCAAAAAGCTCTGGACTGTTACCGATAAGGACGAGCCTATAACCTATGACGCCGTTGCCGCGGCAAAAGCCGGAACAGAGGTAACAAAAATGGAGCTTTGGGACGGTACGGAGCTTATAGCTTCATATAATGAGGAAAGCAGTATTTTTGACGAAGTACAGCTTGAGCCGGGCGTGCATTATCTTATGTCAAAGGCGTATAACGACAGGGGAGAGAGAACAGAATCACCTGTTTCAATCGTATATGTTACGGACAACAATCTCACAAACGTAACGGAAATAGGCGCTCCGCTGTTCGGCGGAAAAGGCGCCGCATGGGAGGATGAAGGCAAAACCTATATTGCTGGAAGCGGTCTTATAAACGGCGCCTCTGATTCGTGCAGCTATATGTATTATCCTGTTGAGGGAGATTTTGAGTACACAGTAAAGATAGACGATATACCTAAGTATGAAAACAGTGTGCTTGCAGGCATAATGTTCAGAGAAACGCTTGACGCGGGTTCAAGAATGATAATGGTAT
>JBJEIV010000024.1:0-4722 GCA_051877395.1 Candidatus Ornithomonoglobus sp. | reverse complement strand
CATGAAAAGTGTGAAAATGATTCTGCGTCTTAAATCAGGAATTTTCCAAGCGTTTCTGATTGTATCGAGCATCTTACATCACCTCGACCTTTCCGCCTGCCTTTTCTATTTTTTCTTTAGCTGATTCGCTAACCTTTGCTACCTTAACGGTAACCTTCTTTGTTACTTCGCCTCTGCCGAGGAGCTTAACGCCGTCGAGCTCCTTGCTGATGATACCCTTTGCGAGTAATGCCTCAGCCGTTACCTCGTCGCCGTCATTGAATTTGTCGAGTACCTCAACATTTACCGCTACGAACTTCTTAGCAAATTTGTTGTGGAAGCCGCGCTTGGGCAAACGTCTGTACAACGGCATCTGACCGCCCTCGAAGCCCGGTCTTACGCCGCCGCCGCTTCTTGCCTTCTGACCCTTCTGGCCTCTGCCTGAAGTCTTGCCGACACCTGAACCGATACCACGACCGATAATCTTCTTTCTGTGAGTTGAGCCTGCCTGTGGCTTCAATTCTTCAAGTTTCATTCGCTGCACCTCCCCGCTCAAATTTCTTCTACTGTTACAAGGTGTGAAACCTTGTTTATCATTCCTCTGATCTCCGGTGTGTCATTCTGTTCAACAACCGAGCGGATCTTCTTAAGGCCGAGAGCTTCGACAGTCTTGATCTGGTCCTGCTTTCTGCCGATCGTGCTCTTAACCAAAGTAATCTTTAATTTAGCCATTACTTAACCATTCCTTTCTGTTAATCAGTATAGAGTTCTGCTGAATTCCTTACCATTAACCTCTGATCTGGTCAACAGTCTTGCCGCGAAGCTTTGCAACTTCTTCTGCGCTCTTAAGATTTGCCAGACCTGCAATAGTTGCATTAACAACATTACGCTTGTTGTTTGAACGTAAGCTCTTTGCTCTGATATCCTTAATACCTGCAAGCTCAAGTACAGCACGCGCTGCGCCGCCTGCGATAACACCGGTACCTTCTTTAGCCGGCTTAAGGAGTACAGTACCTGCGCCTGAAACACCTGTAACCTCATGCGGAATAGTTGTACCAACGAGCGGAACTCTTACGAGGTTCTTCTTTGCAGCTTCAATACCCTTTCTGATAGCCTCAGGGATTTCAGCAGCCTTACCTGAACCGCTGCCTATAATGCCGTTACCGTCGCCGACAACGACCAATGCGCTGAATCTCATTGTACGTCCGCCCTTAACTGTCTTTGAAACACGGTTAATTGCAACAACGTTTTCTTCAAGCTCCATGTTTGTAGCGTCAATTCTTTCAGTCACTTGTTTGCCCTCCTTCTTTAGAATTCCAAGCCGCCTTCTCTTGCGCCTTCTGCAAGAGCAGCAACTCTACCGTGGTATACGTATCCGCCTCTGTCGAATACTACTTCCTTGATACCGGCAGCAATAGCCTTTTCTGCGATTGCCTGACCGACAGCCTTAGCACCCTCAGCGTTTGATCCGTTACCCTCAAAGCCCTTTTCTAAGCTTGATGCTGCAACGAGTGTTACACCGTTAACATCATCTATTAACTGAGCGTAGATATGCTTTAAGCTTCTGAATACGTTAAGACGAGGTCTCTCCGCAGTACCGGAGATGTTCTTTCTTACTCTGTAATGACGCTTGATTCTTGCCTTATTCTTATCTTTATTCTTTATCATTATAAGAACACTCCTTTCAATTATTTCTTCTTGCCGCCTGCTTTACCTTCCTTGCGTCTGATGTGCTCATCAGCGTACTTGATACCCTTGCCCTTATACGGCTCAGGAGCTCTGAAGCTTCTGATCTTTGCGGCAACGGCACCAACGCGCTCCTTATCAGCACCCTTTACAAGGATCTGGTTCGGCTGCGGGGCTTCAATTGTTATACCCTCTTCCGGAGTATACTCAACCGGATGTGAATAACCGAGCGTAAGATTAAGTGTCTTACCCTTCATTGAGCATCTGTAACCAACACCGTTGATTTCAAGAGCCTTTGTGAAGCCTGTTGTTACACCGATTATCATGTTGTTTACAAGAGTTCTTGTAAGACCATGAAGCGATCTGTGCAGCTTGTTGTCTGACGGACGAACGATTGTGATTGTATCGCCTTCGATAACAACCTTCATGTCCGGATGAAGTGTTCTTGTCAAAGTTTCCTTTGCGCCCTTAACTGTGATAGTATTATCAGCAGCTACGTCTACCTTTACGCCTGCCGGAATCGTGATCGGCAGTCTGCCTATTCTTGACATAGGATTTTCCTCCTTAACTTAAATTCTCTCTGCATTAAGGCTTATGACCTCATGCAGGTTTTCAGTTATTATATATTAATTATATTAATAAACTATGTTTTGCCCTGTGCTTACCAAACGAAGCAAAGAACCTCGCCGCCGATGTGCTCGCGGCGCGCAGCCTTGTCTGTCATGATACCCTTTGAGGTTGATACGATTGCCGTACCTAAGCCCTTCAATACTCTTGGCATCTCCTCAGCGCTTGCGTAATATCTGAGACCCGGCTTTGATACTCTCTTGAGTCCCGATATTGCCTTTTCGCCTGTCTGGCTGTATTTTAATGTTATTCTGATAACGCCCTGCTTGCCGTCCTCGATAACCTGATAACCCTTTATATAACCTTCGTTAGCGAGAATCTCTGTGATTGCAACCTTCATCTTTGATGCCGGACAATCTACTGTTTCGTGCTTTGAAGTGTTAGCGTTTCTGATTCTTGTAAGCAAGTCTGCGATAGGATCAGTGATCTGCATTATAAGTTTACCTCCTTCCACGGTGAAAGCAAATTCACCGCTGACGTGTTTCGAACACTATTTGTTCTTCTATCTTAATTCGGGGTTTTAGCAGTCCTTTAAGGACCTGCAATTTACCAGCTTGCCTTTCTTACACCCGGGATCTGACCCTTGTAAGCGAGCTCTCTGAAGCAGATACGGCAGATGCCGAACTTGCGAAGATATGCGTGCGGTCTGCCGCAGATCTTGCATCTTGTATAAGCCTGTGTTGAATGCTTAGGCTTTCTCTGCTGTTTAACCTTCATAGATGTTTTTGCCATGATTTGTTCCTCCTTCTATGATTACGACTGGAACGGAGCGCCGAAGAGCTTTAAGAGCTCGCGCGCTTCCTCATCTGTCTTTGCGGTTGTTACAAAGTTGATGTCCATACCTCTGATCTTATCGATCTTATCATAGTCGATTTCAGGGAATATAAGCTGTTCCTTGATACCGAAGGAGAAGTTTCCTCTTCCGTCAAAGCCGTTGGCGCTTATACCTCTGAAGTCACGTACACGCGGCAGAGCTACGTTGAACAATCTGTCCATGAACTCATACATCTTGTCACGTCTTAAAGTAACCTTTGTACCGATTACCATACCCTCTCTGAGCTTGAAGTTAGCTACTGACTTCTTTGCGCGAGTGAGAACCGGCTTCTGACCTGTTATTGCAGCGAGATCGCCTGTAGCAGCGTCAATAACCTTTGAGTTCTCCTTAGCCTCGCCAAGACCGATGTTTACCGTGATCTTAACGAGCTTGGGGATCTGCATTACACTCTTATAACCAAACTTACTCATGAGAGCCGGTGCGATTTCCTGATTGTATTTATCCTGTAATCTACTCATTGTTTAAGTGTACCTCCTCTCATCAATCGTTGAATGTCTCGCCGCACTTCTTGCAGTAACGAGCCTTTGAGCCGTCCTCAAATACCTTGATTCCAACTCTTGCCGGCTTGCCGCACTTGGGGCAGACTCTCATAACGTTTGATGCGTCGATCGGCATTTCCTTATGAATTATACCGCTCTCCTGGCCCTGCATTCTTGCCTTCTGATGCTTAGAAGCCATTGCAACGCCCTCTACGATAACCTTATTGGCAGAAGGAATAGCTGTAACAACCTTACCTTCCTTGCCCTTATCCTTACCGGCGATAACTACTACGGTATCGCCTCTCTTTACATGCATTTTATTCATTTCCGACTTCCTCCTGTAATTAAAGAACTTCCGGAGCCAATGAAAGAATCTTCATGTATTCTTTATCTCTGAGCTCTCTTGCAACCGGTCCGAAAATACGAGTACCTCTCGGGTTCTTATCGTCTCTTACGATTACAGCTGCATTTTCGTCGAATCTGATATATGAACCGTCAGCGCGCTTTGACATGTTAACTGTTCTGACTACAACTGCCTTAACCACGTCGCCCTTTTTAACAACGCCGCCTGGTGTTGCCTTTTTAACGCTGCAAATAATTTCATCGCCAACAGCTGCATATCTCTTCTTTGAGCCGCCCATAACACGGATACACATAACTTCCTTAGCACCGGTGTTGTCGGCAACCTTCAAGCGTGTCTGTACCTGAATCATTATGAAATCCTCCTTCCGAAATAGCTTACTTAACCTTTTCTACTATTTCTACCAATCTCCATCTCTTATCCTTTGAGAGAGGTCTTGTTTCCATTACCTTTACCTTATCACCGATCTGGCATTCATTATTTTCATCATGAGCCTTCAGCTTATAAGTGTTCTTTACGATCTTGCCGTAAAGCGGGTGCTTTTTATTCTCTTCGATAGCTACTACGATAGTTTTTTCCATCTTATTGCTGACTACCGTGCCTATCTTAACCTTACGTCTGTTTCTTTCCACAGAAAAGTGCCTCCTTTCAAGCAATCTGCACTGCCGTAATTAGTCTTCACGCTCGTTAACTACTGTAAGAATACGAGCAATAGTCTTCTTAACTTCAGTAATTCTCTTCGGATTCTCTAACTG
>JBJEIV010000023.1:0-4739 GCA_051877395.1 Candidatus Ornithomonoglobus sp. | reverse complement strand
AAGGCCTGATCCTCCGAAAACCGCCTTTCACAACCGCAGCAGATATATCCTTTTGTAAAAATAAGCATATCCTACTCCCCTATGCGCGCGGCAAATTCGTATTCACCCGGTTCAAGACTATGTACCTTTCCATCCGGCATGAAAAGCTCTGCGTTTGTATTATCCGGCACGGCGCAGTTATATATAAAGCTGCCGTTCTCAAGCCTCCAGCCGGATTCTATTTTGCCGTGCGGCGTTATATGAAAGCCCTTGGCATATTTAAGCGAGCCGCCGTAATTTGGTTTTAACGTAAAGCTGCTATAGCCCGGCGCGGACGGCTTTATGCCGAGGATATCGCCGAACATCCATTCCCCTATCGCGCCGTAGGCGCAGTGATTAAAGGAATTCATTGCCGGATCACCGAATGCATCGGTCTTGGCTATATATGAATCCCACCGCTCCCATATGGTTGTAGCGCCGTTTATAACGCTGTAGAGCCAGCCGGGGTTTTCCTTCTGCTCCATAAGCGCAAACGCAGTATCCTTACAGCCGCACTTCATAAGCGCGGGCAGCAGGTGTGATATTCCGAGAAAGCCCGTTGAAAGCCTTCCTCCGCATTCATCTATTGTCCGCCTGAAGCACTCCGCGGCGCGCGGATATTTTTCCGTGTCTATAAGTCCGAAGTCTATCGCGAGAGCGTATGCCGTCTGGCTCGGATGATTTATGCTGCCCTCCGCGTCCGAGTATCTTGTTTCGTTTATGCCCTCTCTGCTCATCTCGCCCCAATAGGCAAGCGTGCCGTCCGGCTGCACCCACGCTTCATTGAAGGCGCGCTTTATTTTATCATGAAGAAGCCTGTATTTTTCCGCATCGGCTTTTTTGCCGAGCGCGTCAGCCGTCTTTGATATAAGCTCCGCCGTATACGCCGCATAAGCGGTCGCGGACAATATGAACGGCGTTGATTCATCGGGCGCAAGATGATCGCCGCGCGGTTGCTGCGGCTGTATGTACGGAATTTGGGCAAGATCAGACTTTTTCGGCTGCTCTATTCCGTTTACAATTCTCATTCCGTAATTGCGGTGTTCGGGGCTGTTCTGATACTCGACCCATGCCTTCATCATTTCATAATTTTCCTCAAGCACCGTCCTGTCACCATATGCCATATACATTTCCCACGGCACAATTACCGCCGCGTCCGCCCAGCCGCCGCAACCGCCGCGGTTGTCGCCGCAAAGCGGAGCAATATCCGGGACTGCGCCGCCGCGGTTAAACATCTGCTGCGCCTCGCGCAGATCACGCAGCCATTTTCTTGTAAAGTCATAAACATCCATATTATAAGCGGCGGTTCTCGCAAACACCTGAGCGTCGCCCGTCCAGCCCATTCTCTCGTTACGCTGCGGACAGTCCGTAGGAACAAGAAGATAATTACCCCTCTGGCTCCACCCGATATTGGAATACAGCTTATTTATAAGCTCATCGGAGCATTCAAAGCCGCCGGTTATTCTGCCAACGTTTGACAGCACAATGCCCGTTACTTCCTCAATCACAATGCTTGTATCTGAAAGCTCACAGCCGTGTCCGGTTATCTCGATATATCTGAAGCCGTGCGCTGTAAGATCGGGACAGAACACCTCGCCCTCCGGCGCTCCCTTTAAAATATATACATCTGTATTTGCTGCGGAACGCAGGTTCGCAGTATACAGTCCGCCGTTTTGGCGAAGCATCTCTCCGTAGCGAACCTTGATCGATTCTCCGTGCCGTCCGCGCAGTCTGATTTTTACCGTCCCCACAATATTCTGACCCATGTCATAAATTATATGTCCCTCAGGTGTTTCTCCGCACAGGCTTCCCGCAAGGCGCATAACCTCATGCGCGCCCGTATAATCCTGCTCCTCCATTAAAAATTCAAGGTTTTCCGCATCACCGTTTGTGGGAACGGGCGCGCCCGGATCCGGCGCTATGCTGCATTTATCCCACGGGATCCCCGCGTTTTCAAGACGCGCGTCATAGTATTCGCCCTGTAGATAATCCGCGAAAATAACAGGCTCACATTCGGCAAGCTCCCAGCTTTCGTCCGTAACAATTACCTCCTCTGTGCCGTCGGCATATTCGAGCTCTATTCTTGCTATAAACGAATTTTGATTTCCGTACACGCCGCCGTTATAATTATAGCCGGCAAAGCCGGAATAATAGCCCTGTCCCACAATAGCGCTGACTATATTTTCACCCCTTATGAGCATATCCGTTATATCGTATTTCTGATACTGGATCCTGAGCCGGTAATCCGTAAAGCCCGGAGCAAAATATTCGTTTCCCGCTTTCTTTCCGTTCACAAATGCGTTGTAAAAGCCTCTTGCGGAGGCATAAAGCGCCGCAGAGCTTACTTCCCTGTCAATATTTATCCGCTTCCGTACGCTCACGCAGGGAGCATTTGAGAATATCTCAAAGCCGTTATGTATTTCAAGCTGCTCCACGCCGTAGGATTTAAAGGATATTCCGTTAATAACCGCAACGGGATTATGAATTACAATACATCCCTCGCTCTGATCCGCGCCCGCAAGCATGAGCATATTTTTGCGAGGCATAAAAGGACTGCTCTTAGGCAGGATTTTTTCATTTTCAATTACTATTCTGTCGTTGAGCTTAACGCTTATCGCGTCACGGCATACCGATATTTCTATTTCGTTCAGCTTCCGTAGGGCATACGCTGGATAACCGTCAGGATTTCCGCACACTGTTTTTGACGGCGCGCCACTGCCCCACGCGTTGTCACAGACGTCATAAACCGTCAGTCTGTCTGACGCATGGTCAATTTCAAGTAGAAGATAGTTATCCTTGTTTCTCGCCGCGATAACGATCCCCGCCTTGCTGCCCTCGCGCAGTCTGTAGCTGTATGAGTATGTATATGTATCGGCGGTCATGGGATAGGCGCCGCTGCTACCGCCTATCCAGTATGACTCGCTTAGCTTACCGTAATTTTTCCTTTTCATGCCGCGCCTCCGAAAATAGTTTCTTAACGGTAATTTTATCATAATTATATACAATTTTCAACATTTTTCTCAATTTTTTACCGCAATAAATCATTTCTTTGGCTTAGACTTGAAAATGAGCGCCACAAGGAAGCCGAACAGCAGCGCGGCGGACACTCCCGCGGCGGCGGCGGTAAGTCCTCCGGTCATAACGCCTAAAAATCCCTTTTCATTTATGGCTTTTATAACACCCTTACATAGATTCGAGCCGAAGCCTGTAAGCGGAACCGACGCGCCGGCTCCGGCAAACTCCGAAAGCGGCTTGTATATTCCGAACAGCTCAAGAAAGGCTCCCGCAACGACATAAATTACAAGTATTCTCGCGGGAGTGAGCTTTGTTTTATCTATCAGTATCTGACCTATTACGCATATAAGTCCGCCTATTATAAACGCTTTTACATAATCCATCTATACTACCTCATTTCTATTGCCACGGCATGCGAAATTGACGGAATGCTCTCCCCCTGCTCAACCGTCAGCGGATTCATAAGCGCGCCCGTTGCAGCTACCAGAATACGGCGGTATTTTCCG
This sequence comes from Candidatus Ornithomonoglobus sp., assembly GCA_051877395.1. Taxonomy (GTDB): domain Bacteria; phylum Bacillota; class Clostridia; order UBA1381; family UBA1381; genus Ornithomonoglobus. The sequence goes on along the minus strand of JBJEIV010000023.1, from coordinate 1,200 downwards.
CTCTCCATCTCCTTTAATATATGACCGCACAGCACAGCCGCGCAGCAGCCGCAGCCGCTTGCTCCGGCATGAACATCCTGCGCCTCGATGTCATATATCATTTTTCCGCAGTCTTTGTGACGTCCCTCAAGATCATAGCCCTCTTTCTTTATAAGCTCGCAGAGTATCTCCGAGCCTATTGTTCCTAAATCTCCTGTGAGAATAAGATCGTAATCTGACGGCTTAAAGCCGGTATCACGAAAATGCGAAACAAGCGTATCTATCGCCGCCGGAGCCATTGCCGCTCCCATATTGCTTATATCGGTAACGCCTCTGTCCACTATACGGCCTGTCGTTACGTGCGTTACTGCCGGTCCCTTGCCTGCCGATGAAAGAATGACCGCGCCGCTTCCCGTAACCGTCCACTGCGCCGAGGGAGTGCGCTGTCCTCCGTATTCAAGGGGATTGCGGTACTGCTTTTCGGCGCTGCAGAAATGGCTTGAGGTAAGGCATAGCGTTTTTTCCGCATAGCCCGCCGCCACAAGCAGAGAACCTATAGACAAGCCCTCAATCATGGTTGAGCAGGCGCCGTACAAGCCGTAAAACGGAATGTTTGTATCTCTTATCCCGTAGTGCGTCGCAACGCACTGGTTCTGCAGATCGCCCGAAAATATATAGTCCATATCATCATTTTGCAAACCGGCTTTTCTCAGCACAAGCTCAACCGCCGCTTTCTGAAACGCTCCCTCCGCAAGGTCCCACGACGGCTTTCCCATTTTGTCGTCGGACACTATCATATCAAAATCATTCTTGAGAGGTCCCTCGCCCTCCTTTGCGCCGACAACGGTGGCATGGGAGATTATGACCGGCGGCTTTCCGAATACCACCGTCTGTTTTCCGAGCTTCTGATTCATATAAAAAACAGCTCCTTTCGTTCGATACACTTAGTATCTTCAGGAGCTGTAATTTTATTCATTTATATTATTTGGATTATTCCTTGTCCCAGAGACCGATATAGAAATCAGTGTAATTCCTGTTGTGTTCCTTTGTCGCGGCTATTGCCGAACGCGGGTGGACATTAAGAATACCTGTGCAGAGATACGGAACATCATAGCCCCATTCCACGCCCTCGTCCTTGAGCTTTGTGATCTGCTTTTCCACAAATCTGAGAACAGGAACTATCTTATACTTAGGATTCTTCAGAAAGCCCATGAGCATTTC
>JBJEIV010000022.1:0-4784 GCA_051877395.1 Candidatus Ornithomonoglobus sp. | reverse complement strand
ACTATTATTACCTAAATCTATATCAGAAACAATTACTGAAAAAGAAATATATACCACAATACGCCTTCAACAATATAAATTTAGGGAAATGCTTATTAATAAATTAAAATCTTGTCCGATTACGCATATAAACGATAAAAGGCTGTTGGTAGCAAGTCATATAAAACCATGGTGCGTATCAAATGATGAAGAAAAATTAGACATATACAATGGATTTTTATTTTCACCGCTATATGACAAGCTTTTTGATAGAGGTTTAATTACTTTTTCTAAAGATAAAAAGATGTATATATCTTCAACACTTAGTAAAAACACTGTTGCAAAATTAAATATTAAAGAAGATATTTATGATGAACTTCCGATAGCCGGAAGAGAAAAATACTTAGAATTTCATAATGATAAAATATTCATGATTTAGCTCTTAAAATAGGAAACCTGTATGTTTATAGTACCAATAAAGGATCGATAAAATTTAAAGATAATGAAATTAATACGGAAAAATATTCTGATGGTACTGCCATTTGGATGTAACTGACCGAAGAGAGATTTCTTCTAATCTGACATTAGCTTTAACGGTTGATATTCACGTCACTTTTATATAAGCGGCGTGATTTTTTCTTTTTTAAATAATCGGATTTTACTATTGAAATCCTATGCTTATTCTGGTAAAATAATATGAGTATGATTAGCAAAGACCATACAGGAGCGTGACGGATATGAATATAAAAACGGATAAGGTATTAAACGAGATACGGCGAATAGCTTTGAAATACAATATAAATAAGCTTGTTCTGTTCGGCTCGAGAGCGAGAGGGGACAACACGCAAAAAAGCGATTATGATATTGCTGTTTTTGCAAATGATATAGAGCTGTCTGAACAAGCTTCATTTTTAGATGAGCTTGAGGCTGTAGAAACACTTAATAAAATTGATGTTGTTTTTATAAAGAAACGTCATGCCGATACGGAGCTGTATAATAATATAATGAAGGACGGCGCAGAGATAATGAATAAATTTCAGATAAAGCTGAACAATTATACAAACGCGCTTGCGCGCCTGCATGAATCGATAGAGGATTCAAAGAAATATGATAATCTTACCTTTAGGGACGGCGTAATACAGAGGTTTGAATTTACAGCCGAGCTTGCATGGGAAACCATAAGAGAATATCTTTTGTCGGAGAATGTTTCCGATATAAACACACCGAAGGCTGTCATGCGTGAAGCGTTTTCGGCAGATGTGATTAATGACGAGCAGGGGTGGATTCAGATTTTAAATGACAGAAATTCCACATCTCATATATATGATGAAGATGATGCGGCGGAGATATATGAAAGAATTATATCCGTTCATATTACATTATTTGATGAGCTGTTAAAAAAATTGTCTTAATAACAAAATTCATACGGAGAAATTTAAAATGAACAAACAAAAGATGAAGGGAAATTTTTTACTGCTCCTGACCGCGCTGATCTGGGGCACCTCGTTTATCTCACAGAGCAAGGGTGTGGAAACAATTTCACCCACAGCCTTTAACGGAATAAGGAGCGCGCTCGGAGGACTTGTTCTTCTTCCGGTGATCGCGCTGCTGGATTTTAACAAAAAAAGAAAGGGCGCTAAGGTTGGGAGGATAAATAAGGAGCTGATTATCGGCGGAATTGTGTGCGGCGTTCTGCTCTGCCTTGCAAGCACGATACAGACGGCGGGAATGGTTTATACAAGCCCCGGAAAGGCGGGCTTTATCACCGCGCTTTATATGGTTATAATTCCTATAATAGAGCTGCTGACGGGCAAAAAGCCTCGTCCTGTCATACTGCTTTCCGTTCTGGTAGCGACCGCGGGTCTGTACCTTATGTGCATTGACTCGGAGCTTTCGATAAACAAGGGTGACGTCATGGTCCTTATATGCGCCTTTATCTTTGCGGGGCATATACTGGCTGTTGATCATTTCTCGCCTAGGGTTGACGGAGTAAAGCTTGCCTGCATACAGTTTTTCGTCTGCGGGTTTATAAATATTGTCTGTATGCTGATCTTTGAGGAGCCGGAGCTTGCTCCGATACTTAACTGCGGAGCGGCTATCGGATATTCGGGAATTATGTCCTGCGGAGTCGCGTACACGCTTCAGATTGTGGGACAGAAGTACACCGACCCGACCTCCGCTTCAATTCTGATGAGCCTGGAATCCTTTTTTGCCGCGCTTGCGACGGTTGTGCTGGTAGCGTGTGGCTGGGAGCTTACCGGCGGCGCGCTGACGGCGCGGGAGATAACCGGCTGTGTTTTGATGCTTGCGGCAATAATTCTGGTGCAGCTGCCGGAAAAAGCCGCGGCTGAATAAAAATTGTCGAAAAATGCCTTTACAATTTGTTGAAAATATGTTATCATATATTTAATAAATTGTGAACTGTGTCAAAAGAGCTTTTCTTTTGAGCTGCTTCACAAAAGAAAACATAACCGGAGGTAATACATAATGAAAATATCGGATAAGAAAACTCTTTTTTCCGTATTTGTAACAATTCTCATTTTATGCTCCTCAACGCTTGCCGCGTTTGCCGCGGGAGACGCGGGCGGGGAGACTGTAAGCAATTTTTACGCGACCTTCTGGGCGCTTGTTCCGCCGTTGGTTGCAATAGCGCTTGCGCTGATAACAAAAGAGGTTTACTCATCGCTGTTTATCGGTATTGTTCTCGGCGGACTTTTCTCCGCGAACTGGCATCCTGTGGCGGCTCTTGACAATATTCTAAACGATGGAATTATAGAAGCCGTGTCGGGAACAGCGGGAATTTTTGTGTTTCTCGTGATTCTGGGCGCCATTGTCGCTCTGATAAACAAGGCGGGCGGCTCCGCCGCGTTCGGGCGTTGGGCAGAGGTACACATCAAAACCCGTGTCGGCGCGCAGCTTGCGACATTTATTCTCGGCGTATTGATCTTTATTGACGATTACTTTAACTGCCTGACTGTCGGAGGCGTAATGCTCCCCGTTACGGACAGGCACAAAATTTCACGTGCGAAGCTTGCCTTTCTGATTGACGCGACGGCGGCGCCTATCTGTATGATCGCCCCTGTTTCCTCATGGGCGGCGGCGGTTTCGGAATTTACAAAGGGAACGGGCTATTCGGGAATTGAGCTTTTTGTGCGCGCGATACCGTATAATTTCTATTCGCTGCTTATGATTACGTTCATCGTTGCCATTACACTTATGAAATTCGATTACGGCCCCATGAAGCTGCATGAACTTAACGCCATGACAAAGGGCGATCTTTTTACAACCGGAAGATATGATGTTATGGAAACGGACGCGGAGCGTCCGAACCCCAGAGGGCGTCTTATCGACCTTATTCTGCCGGTAGTGATGCTCGTTGTATTTTCGGTAATAGGACTTATATATGTCGGCGGATTTTTCTCAGGCTCCGACTTCATAACCGCATTCGGAGATACGGACGCAACTGTCGGACTGCCGTGGGGCGCGATTATCGCGTTTGTTCTGACGGTAATATATCTTATGGCGCGAAGAGTTGTGACCTTCAAGGAGGCAATGGCATGTATTCCTAAGGGCTTTAACGCGATGGTTCCGGCGATACTCATTCTCACGTTTGCAACCGCGCTCAAGAACATGACGGGTCTTCTGGGCGCAGCGGATTTTGTGCAGGCGCTGATGGATTCCGCGGCGGCGGGACTTGCCAACTTCCTGCCCGCGATAATATTCTTGGTGGCATGCGTGCTTGCGTTCTCAACAGGCACATCATGGGGAACCTTCGGCATCCTTATCCCGATCGTAACTGCGATCTTTGATCCTACAAGCGAGCTTCTGATCATCGGTGTATCGGCTTGTCTTGCCGGAGCGATCTGCGGCGATCATTGCTCGCCTATCTCCGATACGACAATCATGTCCTCGGCGGGCAGCCGTTCAAACCATGTAAACCATGTTTCAACGCAGCTTCCGTATGCGATAACGGTCGCGCTTGTGTCGTTTGCGGTATATCTTCTCTCGGCGGCAGTGCAGAACGCGTATATCCTTCTCCCGGTGGGAATCGTTCTTCTGATCGCAACGCTTTTTGTGATCAGACACGTCACAAACGGAAAAAATGCTTGAAAGGCATATGATATGATAATAAATGCGGACTAGCCACGGCGCAGTCCGCATTTTTGTCACCGGCAGTCATGGACAGGAGGCAGAAAAAAATGGTATAATAAACAACACAGGAAAAATAAGAATAAATGAGGGTTGTATTATGACAAAATCAACAGATGAATTGATGAAAATATTAAAGAATGCTCCTGATGTAGAACATTATATCAATGAAAATTCCGAAGAAATGATAGACCGCGAGCTGTGGCAATATATATCGGATCTGCTGGAAGAAAAAAGACTGACAATAGCAAAAGCGGCAAGGCGAGGTCAGATGTCGGATTCTTATCTGTATAAAATCAAGCAGGGCAGGAAGGTGAACATCAGCCGCGATAAAATGATACAGATTTGTTTTGGATTAGGACTCAATTCTGATGAGAGCAGAAATCTTATGCGTATCGCCGGAGTGGGGGAGCTGTATCCGAGAATACGTCGTGACAGCATTATTTTATATTGTCTTGAAAAGCATATTGATATAATAGAATGTGACAGTATGCTGGAGACTGCGGGCGATAAGACGATACTGAACGAATAAGAACTGTATCAAAACAGAGAACGGATTGTAATCAATTTTTTCAGTTTTCCAGAATTTATGTATTTGAAATTATATAGCTTGCATTAAGTACCCTGTATTTTAATCGTACTTAATGCAAGCGGTT
>JBJEIV010000021.1:0-4788 GCA_051877395.1 Candidatus Ornithomonoglobus sp. | reverse complement strand
AGCATATTTTACGGATAATTTAAAAATGAAAAACGTTACCGTTTCTGCGCGCAGCGGCGATAATTATATTTTTGAGGATGTTACAAGGGAGCAGATATAATGAGTGTTGATGAAATAATCAGGGATTTGCAAAATCCGCCGAGGGAGTTTTCACCTATTCTCTTTTGAGGGACAGGTGATTGCTGAATTTACGGACGGTAAAAACATAGTGAGCCGAAAATGCGGCGGTACAATACGCGGTATACACTATGGGGAGGACGATGGAGAGATAAATGCGCCGCTGTCGGCAAATATTTTAAATGCGCAGGCGGCTGACAAACTTATCTCTCTTACGCACGAACAGTATTACCGGCATTTAAGCGAATATTTCGGAAACACGATTATCGGTTTTTTTACAGACGAACCATGTATTCTCGGCATTCCCGCATAGTTTACCTGCACACGGAGTTTAACAGTATATATCCTGCCCTTTTTTTGCTTTATGAAAAATCCCGTCTGTATTGCAAAGGTTTTTGCCCCGTATGCTTTTTAAAATGTGTTATAAAATTGCTTGTGTCAAGAAAACCGCAAATTTCAGCAATTTCCGAAACGGTTTTATCGGTAGAGCGTAGAAGCGTTTTTGACATATTTATTCTGTAATTTGTCAGATAGCTGTATGGAGTAATACCCATTGCTCTGCGGAAACGCCGTATGAAATGATATTTGGAAACATGAATGTTTTCTATCATATCATCTACAGTAATCGGATTAAAATAATTCCTCTCAATATATTTCAGAACCGTGCGGACATCATCTGCGCTGTTATGCTTTATACTGACCTTGTCATTTTCAAGCGCGGCAAGACACACAGCATTAAGAACCGAGTGCATATGAGATGACAGATGAATGTAGGCGGCAATGTCATTTTGTCTGGCTTCGGATATGATCCTGATTATTCTATCCTCAAAATCATATGCGTTTTCCATATTTACCGCGCGGATGGCTTTGGATGGATATGTAATATCAAATAACGGAGCAATACCGCTGCCGCCCAAATGTATCCATAAAAATTCCCACTTATCTGATACAGTATGATATTCATGCGGCATATGGCAGTCAATAATAACGGAGTATCCCCGAGAAAGCTGAATAACAGCATCTCCGGTTTTCAGAGAGCCTTGTCCTGCGATTGTATAAATCAATAAAAAACTATCGTGCATATCTCTTTGTACTTTATAATCAAAATCAGCTATAAAATGTCCTGCCTCTGAAATATAAAACGGCAGTGTTTTTGCAAACGGAGTGGGTGTGGCTGTTACCCACAATGAATTGTCGGAAATGCTTTCCTCATATTTTCCCATCTTTAATCACCTCGTTTTTATTATAACGCAAGGAGCTTTATATTGCAATAGTGTGTTGAGCAATAATTTCATATTTTGCAGCAATAATATTTAATGCTTTTTTTCTGAGAGAGGTGTATAATATGTGCATTGATATAAAACGCAATGGAGGATTTAAAATGAGCAAGGTAATTTTAAGACAGGAAAAGGTAACAATACCAACATATGAGATTTCGGACTATGACAAAAATCCGATGTTTCTTGAAAAGAGAGTATATCAGGGTTCAAGCGGACGCGTTTATCCGCACCCTGTATGCGAGGGAGTTTCTGATGTAAAAACAGATAAGGAATACAACGCAATATTCCTTGAAAATGATTACATACTTGTTATGATACTGCCGGAGATAGGCGGAAAAATTCAGCGTCTTTACGATAAAACAAACGGCTATGACGCGGTTTATTACAACGAGGTTATAAAGCCCGCGCTTGTTGGTCTTGCGGGACCGTGGATCAGCGGCGGTATTGAGTTCAACTGGCCTCAGCATCACAGACCGTCAACCTTTGACCCTGTTGACTACACAATTGAAGAAAATGCGGATGGCTCAGTAACCGTATGGGTAGGAGAAACGGAAAAGATGTTCCATACAAAAGGTATGGCAGGCTTTACGGTATATCCCGACAAGGCTTATCTTGAAATCAAGGGACAGGTATACAATCCGACCGACAGACCGCAGACGTTTTTGTGGTGGGCAAATCCGGCTGTTGCGGTAAACGATTATACACAGTCGATCTTCCCGCCCGATGTTCATGCGGTAATGGACCACGGTAAGCGCGCAGTGTCAAAATTCCCGATTGCGGACGGCGAATATTATAAGGTCAACTATGCGCCCGGCACCGATATTTCACGATATAAGAATATTCCTGTTCCGACTTCATATATGGCATATCACTCTGATTTTAATTTTATAGGCAACTACGACTATGAAAAGAGAGCGGGACTTCTGCACATTGCCGACCATCATGTTTCACCGGGTAAAAAGCAGTGGACCTGGGGCAACGGCGATTTCGGAAAGGCATGGGACAGAAATCTGACAGACGAAAACGGCCCGTATATTGAGCTTATGACGGGAATGTTTACCGATAATCAGCCGGATTTCACGTTCTTAAAGCCGTATGAGGAAAAGACCTTTGTTCAGTATTTTATGCCGTATAAGGCAGTCGGCGCGGTAAAAAATGCCTCGCTTGACGCGGCAATCAACATTGAACAGAGGGACACTAAAATCGCAGTAACTGTGTATACTCCGTCAGCGCTTGAAAATGCGGAAATAAAGTTATATAATAACGGCAGGGAAATTTACACAAAGACACTGAATATGAAGCCTGCTGAGATATTTGAAACAGAAGTTGATGCGGACGGCATATGCTTTGACGATATTACCGCTGATGTAACAAGGGACACTAAAATAATTCTTGCATACGAGCCTGTAAAGAACAGCGAGCCTGTTCCGTCACCCGCGGAGGAAATTCCCGAACCTGAAAAGCTTGACACAAATGAAAAGCTTTTCCTTGCGGCGACACATTTAGAGCAGTACCGCCACGCTACATATTCGCCCGAACCGTACTATATTGAGGGCTTAAAGCGTGACGCGTCCGATATACGTCTTAACAACGGCTATGGAAAGTATTTGTACAACAAGGGCAGATTTGCCGAAAGCGTAAAGTATTTTACTGCGGCGGTTAAGTCCTCAACATGGAAAAATCCAAATCCGTATGACTGTGAACCGTATTATAATCTCGGTCTTGCGTTAAAAGCACTTGGAAATACAGAAAAGGCGTTTGACGCGTTCTACAAAGCTGTATGGGACGGAAATATGCAGGATAAGGCGTTCTATCAGCTTGCGTGTATTGCCGCGGGCAAGGGCGATTATGAGGAAGCTCTTGGATACATTGAAAAATCGCTTGTAAAGGGACTTCATAATATAAAGGCAAGAACATTAAAGACAGCCCTGCTGCGTATTACGGGAAGAATTGACGAGGCAATCGGTTTTGCAAACGAAACAGGAAAAATTGACTCACTCGACCATGGGTGCCGTTATGAGCTTTATAAGCTCACAGGAAACGGTCTTGATGAATTAAAGGCTGTTATGCGCGATGACAATCACAACTATGTTGAGCTTGCGCTTTCATATATTGCGGCGGGACTTTATAAGGATGCTGACGAAATTCTTGCGCTTGCTCCGAATGATGATGAGCCTATGGCGCACTACTACAGATATGCCTGCACAGGCGATAAATCGGAGCTTGAAAAGGCAGAAAAGAGCAGTCCGCTCTATTGTTTCCCCAACCGTACAGATGATATTGCGGTGCTTGAAAACGCGGTAAAGGACGGCGGAAGGCGCGCGGCATATTATCTGGGCAATCTGTTCTATGATAAGGGACGCTGGGAGGAAAGCGTATCATTATGGGAAAGCTGCGCGGATAAAATAAAGCTTCCGACGGTATACAGAAATCTGTCGCTTGCGTATTACAACAAGGCGCATGACGCTGACAGAGCAAAAACGGCAATGGAAAAGGCTTTTGAAATGGATAAGTCTGATGCGCGTGTGTTCTTTGAGCTTGATCAGCTTTATAAAATGCTCAATTATTCATTGCAGGAGCGTCTTGGCAACATGAACGCCAATGCGGAATTATTGGAAAAGCGTGATGATTTGTACACAGAGTATATCACACTTTTAAATATGAACGGCGAGTATGAAAACGCGTACAACCGTATTATGAGTCATAACTTCCATCCGTGGGAGGGCGGCGAAGGTAAAATTCCGGCTCAGTACAGAATTTCGCTGATGAATATGGCAAAGGCGCAAAACGACAAAACAAGGGCCGTAGAGCTTCTTGAAAGCGCGCTCGTATATCCGCATAATCTTGGCGAGGGTAAGTTGATAGGAAATCTTGACAACGACATCTATTATATGTTAGGATGTATGTATGAAGATGAGAAAAAGCGGGAGCAGGCGTTTAAGCTTGCGGCAAGGGGAGAATTTGAGCTTACATCAGCGATGTACTACAATGACCAGCCGCCGGAGATGATGTATTACGCGGCAATGGCAATAAAGGAACTCGGAAATACTGCGGAGGCTGACAAGCGCTTTGACGCGTTTATAGAATATGCGGATAAGCATATAAATGATGATATTAAGATTGACTATTTTGCCGTATCGCTCCCTGACTTCTTAATATTTGACGCAGATTTGAACAGGAAGAATAAGGTGCATTGCTTATTTATGGCATCTCTGGGCTGTCTGGGCAAGGGTGACAACGAAATGGCGAAGGAGTATGCTTTAAAGGGACTGGAGCTTGATAAGTGCCATGCGGGACTGAAGGATATATTAAAAAAATAGGAGGATAAACGATGGATTATAAATTCAAAGCTTATCACAAATCGGAAATATTAACAAATCACCTCAGAATG
>JBJEIV010000020.1:0-4810 GCA_051877395.1 Candidatus Ornithomonoglobus sp. | reverse complement strand
CAGCATGTTATAGATGAAATGCGGCTGTATCTGACTCAGCATAATTGAAATACGGCTGTCCGCAAGCTGAATTTTCTTCTCCGCAAGCTGACGTGTGATTTCACCGTGAAACAAAACATACATTACAATCAAGGATAATGTTACTGCCATATACTGAGGCGCCGGCTCCCAGAACCGCTGCAGTGTCATCGACAGCAGAGGGAGTACATTGAATGAAATCAGAAATGAGATTTCCCGCAGTGTCAGTATTTTACGGTAACACAGTACCCAAAATATTCCTATAATAATTACAATCATGTCAAATGCTCTTACAAGACCGTACATCGGTCCGTTAACAAAACAGCCGTTTTCATCAAAGGAGAATAACATTCCGTTAAAAAGCGATATTACCGAAAGCAGTATGTAAATGGTGCATATTGCCAGGATAATATAATTAGGAATGCGGGATACCTTTTTTCTTTGACATACAAATTCTGTCAAGCAGTGGGCGTAGGCGGAGATTAACACATAACTGAATACCATCGACATCATCGCGGAAATATTAAGCAGGACAATATTCTCCGGCGCTCCTGCAAAAAGCCATATTCCCGCTTCTCCGAGCTGCATAAGGATATTTGAAATAAGCAGTATGATAAAGCTGCTCATAAACCGGCTTTTCCTGTTCACATCCGTAACGGCTCCAATCAGCAAAAAAAATGTAACCAACACTGAAAACACAAGCAAGCATACATTAAGCAGGTTCATTTCATTAAAATTCGGCATGTTTATTTTCCTCCATTGTACCATAATACATATTATTTACTCGCTGCCTTCAATAAACCTGTAAATTATCTGCGCTGTTTCCGCCCTTGTTGCATTATCCTGCGGGCTGAAAATATTCTCGGCTTTGCCTTTCATAAATCCGCTGCCTGCGGCATACTGCACAGAAGCCCTCGCATACTCGGAAATGTCAAAAGCATCATCATAAGAAAAAATATCAGTGTCTTCACCCGCCGTCATGTCGTATCCCTTATACTGCGCATAACGGTACAACACTGCCGCAAGCTGCTCGCGTGTTATAGGATTATCCGGCAAAAATACTTCCGTACTGCCGCCAATCACAAGTTTTTCAGCTGCCGCCCATCGAACAGCGTCCGCATACCATGAATCTTGAGCAACGTCAGCAAAGGTCACACTATCGCTTACAGCGGGCTTACCCTCCAGATTCCACAAAAGCTGCACCAGCTGACAACGCGTAATGTCTTCATCAGGATGAAACATATTGTCTTGATAGCCCTGCATAATATTATTTTTCAGGCAAAACGCAACCGCGTCATGATACCATTCTTGTTCCGGAAGACTGTAAGCTTTGCCTTCTGTCATGCCCCAATACGGTACGTTGACAACAGTCAAAGAATCAAGCCATGCAACACCGTTCGCCCTTCTCGTATCCAGCGTATTGATAATTGTACTGCGGATACGCTGGCGGTTTAAGCCCTCTTTCGGTTCAAGAATATTGCCCGTAGCGCTGATAACATAATATTTCCCGTTCTCCTTCCCCAGATAAAGCATCTCGTGACCATTGAAAAACAGAATCGACCCAAATGGCAGTGCATCAAGAACTGTCAGGCGTTCCTCACGGCACATATCGGTCATATTGACATTTGCCATCGGCATTACAGACTGCCATGAGGTATTGCGTGCCAGCTCCAATCCAAAGCACTTATAGACGTTTCGTATGTATCCTGAGCAGTCGTCAGAGAACAGCGCTCCTCCCCAGCCATAGGTGCTGCCAAGCGCTCCCAACGCCACATTTGCAATATTCTTTTCCGACAGCGGCAAATATCCTTCTGACACATCCGCGTGCTCGGGAATCAGCGTCAGTTTTTTTGCATAGCTGCCGTCCTCGTTCCGAATCGGAACCCATACCGCATAATTCTGATATGCGGCACGATTGTCGATCAATTCATTCGGATTCTCAATATCTGCAAGCTCAAGCGTCGTGCCCATTGTAAGCAGCAGATCTGATGTCTGCGCGCCGGTTAATGACGTTTCGGTATATACCTTGTCACCGTAGACAACAAGCGTTTTTTCCGGCGGAATATCCCATGCGGAAAGCCATTCGTCCTTATCGGCGCATACGGCAACATCCTCGGCGGCAACCCAGCCTGAGCAGGCTATGCTTTTTGCGAAATAATAATTTCCGTCGGATGATACGGAAGTAATTACAAGCGGCTCATTTACGCGAATACCTGTAAGATATTGATAATCACATTCCTTGTCCGCCGGATCATCCCATATGGGTATATCCGACGGAAATGTTCGTAGCGCCGTTCTGCAAACCGCTACCGCATATTCTACAGGCTGCGCCCGTAACGGATTCGGATTCTGCGTATTTTCTATCAAAATGTCATAGTCTGACTGCTCTGCAAGCTTTTCATTTCCAAGATATGTCCAGCCAAGATAATATGACACATTGGCAAGAGAGGATTTCTTAATCTCCTCATTAAGAGCTATGCCGTCTGTTGTTTCAGGCTGATTTTTTAAATCGTACATATTTGTACCCTCTGCTGATATTGTCAGAGCATTGAGTTCTTCAATTTCCTTGTATGTCATCAGCTGCTCATCGTTTTCAGTCCAATAAGAAGGCTTTGACATTTCTGCCATAACATCCGGTAAATAGCTTATGCCTGCCGCGCATGCCTGCATAGCAATGAAAGAAACTGTTAAGAATGAAACTATTGTGATTATAGGTGTTTTTTTTCTCATAATTGATTAATCCCTTCCTGTTTATAGGAAATCCAATTTCTTATTTTCCATTAAACATTTCCTTTACTGTATCATACGCTGTCTTTGGTCTGCGGTACTCGTCAACAATTCCTTTGTTGTTGTGGCATCTCGCTCGTGTCGCAAACCATTCGCCCTCCTCGGTCACACGGCAGTCGGCAAACTGCCAGATGAACACACCCGTAATACGGTCGTCATGCATATAAACCTCAAGGTTATCACGAATTAAATCCGCCTGCCGCTCCTCGCTCCATTTGCAGTGTGAACGGTCACGATATCCGTAAATTGCCGCCGCGCCAAGCTCACTGACGATTATCGGTTTATTGTCGCCGCCCGATTTTTTAATCCATTCTATTTCCTGATCGTTTCGTTCGTCAATAGTACAATTCTTATACCAGCCCGAGTACATATTAAACGAAACAATGTCCTCCAAATCAAGACAAATATCCTTAAAGTGACGACAGGTGGCTGATGTTGTCGGGCGCGACAAATCCATACTCTTAATCTGCGCGTACTGCTTTTTATACATCTCTCTGCCTTCTTCTGTTTCCGATGCGCATTCATTAAGAATCCCCCAGATTACAATTGACGGGTGATTATAATGATTTTCAATCATTTCCCTTATGCAGTCCTCGCACTGCTGTTCAAAATTCGGATTCTGCATATCAGAAAGAACAAGACCTCTCGCATGGTTTTCCTCCCACACAAAAATCCCGCGTTCATCGCACAGGTCAAGGAAACGTTCATCATTCGGATAATGGCATGTTCTTACCGCATTTGCGTTCATGTCCTGCATCAGGTCCATATCCTGCACCATATGCTGAAGTGTTACGGCGCAGCCGTCCACGGCATAGTCCTCATGACGGTTAAAGCCTTTAAGATAAATCCTCTCTCCGTTTAAATAGATTTTATCGTCCCTTACCTCAACTGTACGAAAGCCCACACGTTCTATCAGATCATCTATCGTTTCTCCGTTTACGGAAAGTGTTGTGTTTAACATATACAGATTCGGTTTTTCATTTGACCACTGCGTAACACGGTCAAATTCAGGCTCAAACACTATCGTTTCTTCACTGGCTGCGCCGATATTTACAGTAGCGCTCATTTCAAATTTATCAAGCGAGCTTTTTGCTTCAACGCTTATTTCAGCGTCCGACAGATTGCATACAAGCACTTCAATTTTGGCATTCCATATACCGTCCTTTTGATACGGCGTAAAATGCACATTCTTTATATACGCATCAGCTATATGTTCAAGCGCGACAGGCCGCGTTATTCCGCCGTAGGTGTAATAATCATTCGGAATATGAAGCGCGCTGTGTTCGCCAAAACTGTTGTCAACCTCCACGCGGATTTCATGCTCGCCCTTTTCCACATTCTTTATAACTGTAGAAAACGGCGTGAACGCATTATAGTGGTGTGTGATCTTTTCACCGTTGAAATATACATCTGCGCTATGGCTCACACCTTTAAATTCAAGCCTTATATTACCCGATTTTCTCACATACACCTTTCTTGTATATATACCCTTTCCGCGGTATTGCATAAAATCCGGATGCTGCTCCCAACAACCCGGCACAGGCAAATGATATTGTTTATCAATTCCTTCCGCCTTAAAATCCCATATTCCGTCAAGCTCCTGCACATTTCTTATGCGGTGTGTCTCGAATAATCTAATCACATTATCTCCTCCTCGTAAAATATTACAGGCGTTGTCACTAATCATTTATAAATATGCAGAAAGCCTGCTCTTACAGCATACTTGCCAATAAGAGCAGGCATTTGTTATTCCGCTGTATTCAGATTTTAATTAAATAATAAATTATCAATATTGACAATACCCGTCACGCTGCTGACGCCCATCGTATAGCCTTGCTTAAACGCGATAGTTGACACTATTGTGCTTCCATTTATAACGTTCAGCGCATCTGAGCTTATCTCGCTTCCGTTTTCATCATATAATGTTCTTGTGTATGCTCCGCCATTAAACGCAAGCTCGTAGCGATACCATGTGTCTGCTGTCAGACCCGAAATGGTGTCAATT
>JBJEIV010000019.1:0-4811 GCA_051877395.1 Candidatus Ornithomonoglobus sp. | reverse complement strand
GCCAAAGCTCATGTCCGAAAGCAAAGCCGCCGCGCGGTTCGTTTTTCTGCCGCCGCACAAAAACTTGACCAGTACAAACATCGCGCAGCCGTACAGGAATGCCGTAAGAGTAAGCGCTTCATAACAATAATCACGAATGTCGCTTATATCAGAAATGCAATACTGCACCGCAAGTATGCTTGCAGCAACAGCCGCCACGGCTGCGATATACAAGGCAAGTCTTCCTTTTCTGCCTATTGAGTTATTCGCCAGATACCAGCCTGAGAGTATATATACGATATAACCCGTCACAGGCTCTAAATGCAGCTTGCCGATAAATACGGTAAAATTCACCGCGCTCTCTCTTACTGTCAGGTCAAGCAGCCTGCATATAAACTGAACAAATACGGAAACGGCGATTATGCCGATAATATAATTCTTATTCTGCCGCTTTACAAAAAGCCTTAAAACCGGAATCATACTATACATTCCCACTATCATTAGCATATACCACAGATGAGGACAATCCGCGCCCTTGAATGTCAGCAGAAAATCCGCAAAAGCTCCCTCCGCGGCAGGCTCCCCCGTTATACGCGGCAGTATGTACGCGTAAAGCAGACCGTAAAATATCATCCAGCCAACAGTGAGAACCGTCATGGCAGACAAGGTCTTTTTATAAAATTTCTTTGCGTCAAAGCTTCTTTTCTCGTCAAGCAGCAGCGCGCCCGACAGCATAAGAAACAGCGGCACACCCGCTCTTGCCAGCCCGTTAAATATATTTCCCACAATAAATTCGGAACCGTTCGGATTCGGATATTTTATTACAACATACGCGCTTATATGAACCATCACTACCGATAAGATTGCGAAAATACGCATACAGTCATAGCTCAGCATCCTCCCCGATTTAACATTTTCTTTCATTCAGTTATCCTCCTTCCTTAATTTGTTTCTGATTCACATAATAAAATCCCTTTGATACATTCATCCCATAAAATCTTACCAAAGTTTCAGTCTGTCCTCAGGCGCAACGTACATTGTGTCGCCCTCATTTATGTCATACAGCTCATAGAATTGGTCAAGAGATGATACAATTGCATCCACTCGTACATTTGCCGCTGAATGTACATCATTCAATAACTGTACATCCGTTACATATTTTTCTGTTCCGAGACGCGCCCATACTCTTGCATATGACTCCAATGCTTCTTTTTGTGCCTCTTTGTCGTCACCGATAATATCCATAACGCACTGCATTCCTGCAAAGTCAGCCATATTCTCGCCTATTGTAATCTCGCTGTCCTGAATAACATCGTCTATAATCTCAAACCGGCTGTAATATTCAACAAAATGCTCCTGCTTTTTCTTGAATTCTGCCTCATCCTCGTCTGTCCACCAATTTATCTTGCGTCCCACCTCATCATACTGCGCGCCGGTATTGTCAAAGGCATGACCTATCTCATGACCGATTACCATGCCTATTGCGCCAAGATTTGCAGCATAGCTTGCATCTTTGTCATAAAGGGGTTTATTGAGTATGCCCGCAAATATATTCATACTGTTTGTTGCCGGAATGTAGCACGCATTCAATGTATCGGCAGATTCAAACATCATTTTGCGAATAAAGCTCTTATCACTGCACGCTTTTATCTCTGTATCCAAAGCGTGTCTTTTTATTCTTGCCTGATTGTTAAAATATGTGCCTCCCTCCGAGGGCGGAACGATTGATGGGTAATCATAGTTGTCAGGATAGCCTATAACAGCCTCCATATTAGTCAGCTTTTTGATTGCATTTTCTCTCGTTTCCTCCGACAGCCATTCGCATTTGCCAAGACGCTTTTCATAAGCATTTAGGCATTTTTCTATCATGTCTTCTATAACTTTTGTTGTTTCATCGTCATAATAATAATGACAGTATATAAGACCTATATCATCAGGCAATGAATTTTTCAAAATTGCAATATTTTTCTCGCTGAGAATCGAGTCGTCTGTTTCAATTCCAAGATCCTCTGCCATCTGCTCCATATCCTCATCGCTTGCTGTTTCTTCTCCGTCCCATTCAGCGTCCATCATAACCACATATGTCAATGCGCCTAACGCTTCAAGTGACTTCTTTTCCTCATCATTCATATATGCGCCAAGCTCTGTTCCAATCTGTATAAGAGCATTTATTTTAAGTGATTGCAGATTGCTGTCCACAAAAATCTTGTCAGCCTCTTGCATAACAGCATCATACGGGAATATAATTTTTTCTCCCTCTGTTTTAAAGCCTGCCTCCGTCAGAATTTCTAACGGTGTTATGCCATCCACAGCCTTATCTGCTTCTTCTGCGGTATAAATTTTCTGCGTTGTTTCCTTTTGCTCTAAGGTTTCGGGATCAATCTCCGGATGCTCCTTCAAAAGCTCCTCAAAAGCCTTATCAGCATCATATTCAGGTTCAAACATCTGTCTCAACTGCATTCCCATTGCGAAAACTCGCATATAGTTCGTATCCTTTCCTGCTGTTTCCTGTATAGATACTGCTTTTTCAATGTCTTTATCTGTTACCTCAAATCCGCAAGCTGTCATGTAGTTTTTAATCAGCTTTTTATATGCTCCGCTTAAATTTTTCTTTGTGGACTTCTTGTAGGCAATCATAGAGCCACAACCCGGATCTGCTATTGATATTGACGGATACAAAAGATTTGTTTCCTCATCGAGTGCAGCTGAAAGGCTAAACAAAGGATTGATGCCGATATCGGAGCATATCGTGTTTGTTGCCTCTATAAGCTCGCTTACGCTTTCTGTACTGAGAATTCTGCTTCTCAGCTCTGTTAAAAGCGCTTTATCATCGTCTGTAAGATCCGTCGACTCGTTAATGCAAAGAAGCATATCATGCGCTCGCTGCTCGGCGCTGCCCTTTTCATATGTAAGCTCGTCATTCATCAGTTTTTGAAGGATTTCATCCTCATCAGAGCTTATTTGCTTTCCTATGTCGGCAAATGTTGACCATGCGTCTGTTGAAGAAACAATAGCGCCATGCTTTGCATCAACAGTATTTATTGATGTAAGCTCGGCATTACGGAATGCTTTGTTATTGGCATATCCGTAAAAGCTCTCGCCGGGCGTCATTGTATTGAGCAGCTCATCTGAACGATCTGTTAAAAGCTTAACCTGCTCAACAGTAATGTTATCCTCCGCGCCCAAGGTTCCGTCACCGTAGCCGTAAACCAACCCCGCCTTGGTCAGGTTGTCGATGTCATGCTCTGCCCATTTGGGAACATCCGTAAACTTGATTGGTTCTGTGTCAAGGTCGTCTGCCTCAGGAACACACCTTGCAAGCATTATAAGAGCTTCAACACGCGTTATATTATCCTTTGGATGAAGTGTGTTATCGTCATAACCGCGTATCAGACCCGATGATACTGCCCTTTCAAAATCATTCACATATTCGATACTGATTTCGTCCGCATCTGCAAATGTTGACAGCATATAGGCGCTTGACTGAAGATTATTGCGTCCTACTGACTGTACAAATTCCGATACGACATATTCTCTTGTCGCATACCCTTTGTCCGCTGTGTTATCGGCAAGTACCGCAAGGTTCATACCTGTTGTAACAGCTATGGCTGTCACCGCTGCCGACATTCTTTTAAATAGTTGTTTTTTCATGTTTATGCCTCCTCTATGATAATTCATTTTTGATGTTTTCCTCGCAAAATTCAGAAAAGAAAATTGAATTTTACCCTATTATTTAATATTATATCACTCCATCCGCAACAAAACCGCAACAAATTTACTTCTGAAAACGATTTTTTCAGAAAAATTGCACGAATTTTAAAAAAAAGCACACAAATTTAAAACAATTTGCACAAATTTTTCTTAATGAGATTTTTGTTGCTGCTTTGTTGAGGTTTATATGTTATAATATAATAACAAAGCAATAACGGATAAATAAATGAGGTAAAAGCATGAGAATTATGATTGTTGACGATGAAAAATACGCTTTGAAACAGCTATGCTCCGTTGTGGAGCAGGTAGCTCCCGGCGCGGAGATCACATGCTTTGACGAATGCGACAATGCTGTGTCAGAAGCAAGGCTTAAAAACTACGATGTGGCATTCCTTGATATTCAGATGCCGGAAAAGGACGGACTTTCTCTGGCAAAGGAATTAAAGGATATTTATAAGGATATAAACATTGTTTTTGTAACGGGATATTCCCAATACGCGCTGGATGCGCTAAAGATTCACTGCAGCGGATATGTTTTAAAGCCTGCAAAAAAAGAGGATATAGAGGACGCTCTCGCAAACCTGCGCATACCCATTCAATATAATGACAACAAGCTGCGTGTACAGTGCTTCGGAAGCTTTGAGGTATTTTATAACAACAAGCCTGTTAACTTCGACAGAAGCAAGGCGAGGGAATTATTTGCATACCTCATCGACCGCAGGGGCGCCGCCGCAACCACAGGTGAACTGTGCGGCATACTATGGGATGAAAAAAGCGCTGACGAGTCAAACAAACATTACCTTAGAAATCTGATTGCCAGTTTAAAAAAATCACTTAAAATCTGCGGTGCAGAAGATGTCTTTATATGCAAACGCAATTATTTTGCCGTTAATGCGGAAAAGATAGATTGTGATTACTACAAATATCTTGAGCGTGACGCAGCGGCAGTCAACAGCTATAAGGGCGAATACATGTCACAGTACGGCTGGGCGGAAATAACGCTTGCAGAGCTTGAAAAAAACGCGTATAACTAAAGGGACTTTTGCAAAACTAAATTATTGTTTAACGGCATAAGCTTGTCCCCCTCCGGGAGGGGGAACGCCGCGAAGCGGCAAGGGGGA
>JBJEIV010000018.1:0-4814 GCA_051877395.1 Candidatus Ornithomonoglobus sp. | reverse complement strand
CATTAAGCACAGGTGTTACAAATGATATCGGCGTGCTTAAGCTTACAGTTCCGGCTGGTACCGATACATTTAAGGTTTCAATTAATGGTGCGGAGTGCCTTCTTTCAGATGTAGCAGGTAATGAGACTACATTTGATGAGTGCACAATAACTGTTCCGGCTTCGGCTGCTGCAACAGAGGCTCCGGAAACAACAGAAGCTCCGACAGAAGCTCCTACAGCGGCACCGTTCACAGGTGATGAAACTGTTAAGTTCGGTGACCTTGCAAATACAACAGGTCTTGAGAACCTTATCGGATTTGACGTAACAGTAACAGGCACATACGGCAAGGATTATGTAGCATTCCTTGGAAAGACACAGCTTACAGAGGATGAATTCCTTGATGCTGTACATGGTTATACAGCTACACCGGCTGAGCTTATTGCAAATCTGACAATTGTAGCTAATGACGGCGTAACGATCACAGTAACACCGGCTACTCAGACAGCTGAGCAGGCTGGAAAGGATTCTCAGACATGGACACTTTATCCGGGTCTTGCAGTTACAAAGACTATAAGCATAGCAACACCGACTCCGACAGCACCGGCACCGACAGCACCGGCACCGACAGCAACACCTAAACCTGGCACCGGCGGCGGTTCAAGCAGCAGCACAAGACCGGGCGGCGGCTCAGGCAATACAATTGCTTCTTCATCAGGTTCATCAGCTAGCAGTGGCGGTATTGTACCAACTACAGCTGTAAACTTCCAGGATCTCTCTTCAGTTCCGTGGGCACAGACTGCAATTAACGCACTTGCTTCAATGGGCGTAATCAACGGTCGCTCAAATACAGAATTTGATCCGAACTCTACAGTAACAAGAGCAGAGTTTGCTAAGATGGTATGCGCAGCATTTGGTGTTCAGCCGTCAACAAAGACAACTCAGACATTTACGGATGTGCTTACAAGTGACTGGTACTTCGGTTATGTTGAGGCAGCAGCTGAGAAGGGCATTGTTCTCGGTGTAACTGATACAGAGTTTGATCCGAACGCTCTTATTACTCGTGAGCAGATGGCAACAATGATGTACAGAGCAATCAATGTAACGGGTGCAGTTCTTAAGCAGGGCACATCAAAGACATTCGCAGATGCATATGAAATCAGTGATTATGCGAAGGCTCCGGTTGACGCTCTCAGTTCAGCAGGCGTAATCAATGGTGTTGATGATTCTACATTCGCTCCGAAGGATAACGCAACAAGAGCTCAGGCTGCATGCATAATCTATCAGTACTTTACATCACTTGCTGGTTGATTAGTACGTATAGAGTTAAAAACTGATATTCAGCAGATATAAAGAAAGCCCGTTCCTCAAGGAGCGGGTTTTCAATTATAAGAATAATATTTTTCATCTTGTAATTATAACACATATATATTATAATAAATAAAATATTATATACCAGAAAGGATAAATATTATGAAGAAAATATTGTGTTTACTGACAGTATTGTCAATGTCAGCAGTATGCGGCTTTAATGCTATGGCTGCGAATAAGGACAAAGGCGAGCCGGATGTAATTGTAGACGGCAGCAAAATTTTGTTTGACGATCAGAATGCAAAGATTATTGATGATGTAACTCTTGTACCTGCAAGAGGCGTTTTTGAAGCAATGGACTGTAAGGTCGACTGGAATGCGGAGAACCGTACAGTTACTGTAACATCATCAACTGGTGTTCGCTATGTTGTTATAACAATAGACAGCAATGTTATGCAGATTTCCACATTTAAATCTCTTATGGACCGTGATGATAAGGATTATATACTTGAGGTTCCGGCAAAGATTATTAACGACAGAACAATGATTCCATTAAGAGCAGTATCAGAAGCTTTTGATTGTTCCGTTGAATGGGACTCGGAGGCATATGCTGTAAACATAAGCAAGGGAGCTCCAATTCTGCTCGAGGGCTTTACATACACTGCTCCGGCAGAAGAAGATATGATTAAAGTTTCGCTTTCTACGGATGCAGAAGGCGGTGTAGGAGCCGGTGAAGAATTTACAGTATATATTGATATAAAAAACTCAAAGAGCAATTCCTATCTGAGCTGCATAAGTGCAGGATTGGAATTTGATAAGGAAAAATTTGAATACGTAGATGGAAGCGGAACAATGCTTAATGATAATAATGAAGCATATACAGCTGCAATTCCTGTAGAAAACCTTGAATATGATAAGGGTGCAATGATTGCATTTGGAGAAATTGATTCAAGCAAAGCAAGGACTATAGATGGTCATGTATTTTGTGCAAAATTCAGATCATTGACGGGTGAAGCAGGAACAATATCACGCAGTAATGATTATGACCAAAAGACAGGTTACGAAACATATGTTATATTTACCGATATTGAAACAGAAAAACCTAAAGACGTAATCTATGACGGTCAAAATATTATAGTGGATAAAACTCCGCTTGTAATCGGCGAATAAAATATACAAACAAAAATGGCTGCAAACACAATGCAGCCATTTTAAAATGCAAAATTATATATCAATCCTTCGGAACTGTAGCCCAGTCAGCGTCAAACTGCGCAATACCCTTATCTGTAAGCGGGTGATTGAGCATCTGCATAATAACCTTGTAAGGTACTGTTGCTATGTCGCAGCCGATTCTTGCAGCCTCGATAACGTGGATCGGGTTTCTTACTGATGCGGCGATGATCTCTGTTTCGATTGCCGGATCAGCATCGAATACTTCAACGATCTCCTCAATGAGATTCATACCGTTTGTGCCGATATCGTCAAGTCTGCCGAGGAACGGGCTTACATAGGTAGCGCCTGCCTTTGCAGCCAAAAGCGCCTGCGCAGCTGAGAAAATAAGAGTAACATTTGTCTTAATTCCAAGAGCAGTCATCTTCTTACAAGCCATAAGACCTTCTTTGTTGAACGGGATTTTGATGATGATGTTCGGGTGGATAGCTGCAAGCGGCTTAGCCTGCTCAACCATCTCGTCCGGATCCTTTGCTGTAACCTCAGCGCTGATAGGACCGTCAACGATTGTTGTAATTTCCTTAACAACATCCTCAAACTTTCTGCCTGACTTCGCAATAAGTGACGGGTTAGTGGTAACACCGCAGATAACGCCCATGTCATTCACTTCTCTTATCTCGTCAACAATAGCTGTATCAAGAAATAATTTCATTTTTGTTTCCTCCTATAGAAATATATTGTGTGATTGTTACTATATGCTTTTCACTAAGTTTTCTATAGTCAATGTAATGAAGAAAACTTAGTGAAAAGAGGTCTTAATCGCTTGCATTAAGTACTATTAAAATATAGAGTACTTAATGCAAGCTATATACTTTAACATTATTATAATATTTTTCTTTCATTAAGTCAATAGAATTTAGTAAAAAACGCAAAAATTACATTATAATATTGAAAATAATAAGGAAAAGTAGTATAATAAAGGCAGCGAAAGCAAAACACATAGGAGGAGAAGCATATGAAGTATTCATACACACCGCGCGGAGTTTGTTCGGCGCAGATAGACTTTGAAATTGAGGACAATATTATAAAGAATGTCAGATTTACAAGAGGCTGTAACGGCAATACACAGGGAGTAGGCGCTCTCTGCGAGGGGATGCAGGCAGACGAGGTTGTAAGACGCTTAAAGGGTCTTAACTGTAACGGGCGCGGAACATCATGCCCTGACCAGCTCGCGCAGGCAATTGAACTGGCGCTTGCGGAACAAAATTAAGTAATAAGTTGTTTGATCCCTTCATATATTTTTATATGGAGGGATTATTGTGAAAAAGATAATTTTTGCTTTAATAATGGTAACCGGTATAACGTGCTTTGTAATAGCCTGCTCAAGACGGGAAGAGGTTCCTATGGTGGAAACGGAAGTATATTTTGTTGATTCCGAAATGAACCGTTTACTGCCGTACCGTGAGGATATAATAGATGCCGACGCGGAGCATCAGGTGAGCGCCGTTGTGGACAGGCTTATTGCCGGCCATGATGATAATACAAAAATAAGAAGGCTGTTACCCAATAAGAGAAGCTGTATAAGCACGAAAGTAAACGATAATATAGTATATGTAGATCTCAGCTCTGAAATTGCGGACGAGCTTCCATGCAGCCGTGATATAGAAAAGCTTGTTATATACCAGATAGTGGACTCGGTTACGAAAATAAAGGGTATAAGGTTTGTAAAATTCACGATTGATGGTGAGGAAAAGCAGGATTTTATGGGCTTTTACGATATGAGAGATACTTTTAAATATATATATCCCGAATGAGGAGTGATAATACAAATGGAAAAATTACTGAGTTTAATAAAGGAAACAAAGGGAATTGCGCTTGACCGTGGTTCTGCCAATGATGTTACTGTCAAGGGACTGGCGGATTTTGTGACAAAGGTAGATATGGGTGTTCAGGAATTTCTGCGCCCGAGACTGGCGGAGCTTTATCCGGGGGTTCAGTTTATGAGTGAGGAAAAGGATAACTCCGACATTAATTTCAACGGAAAGGTCTGGGTGCTTGATCCTATAGATGGCACAACCAATCTTATTCACGATTATAAAATGAGCGCGGTATCACTCGGCATGGTAGATAACGGTGTTCCGATTATGGGTGTTGTATATAATCCCTTTACGGACGAGCTGTTCTATGCCGAAAACGGAAAAGGCGCGTTCCTTAACGGAGATATTATTAAAGTAACCGACACAGATACGCTTGCAAAATCGCTCATAAGCGTGGGAACCTCTCCTTACCGTAAGGAGCTTGCCGATAAGAATTTTGATATTATAAAGAAGCTGTTCATAGCCTCTGAGGACATTC
>JBJEIV010000017.1:0-4819 GCA_051877395.1 Candidatus Ornithomonoglobus sp. | reverse complement strand
CAACTACAGATGACGGAACCGGAAGCTCCATATAATCCTGGGTTTCACTTATTCTGTCAAATACAAGATTCCATGCTGTTACGCACGGGTTTCCGCTTATGCCCGCTGCCGAAAGTGATGAAGGCGAATCGAAGCCGAACCAGCATGCGCCTACATAATAAGGCGTAAAGCCTACAAACCACTTGTCAAAGTCATCATCGGTCGTACCTGTCTTACCGTATGCCGGCATTCCGCTGCTTAATCTCGCGCGGGTTGCGGTACCGTATGAAAGATTGACCGGACCTGAGAGAAGGTCAGCCGTAATATACGCCGCAGATTCACTCATTGCCTGACTTTCATTCATATTATTCTGCAAAATCACATTGCCCGCGCCGTCAAGAACCTGTGTATAGGTATACGGTGTTATATACTTACCGCTGTTTACAAATACACCGTATGCCGCAGCCATTTCCTTAACAGTCACACCCTGCGTAAGACCGCCGAGGGCAAGTGATGAATAGTTCTTATCTCCATCTGTAAGGGTTGAGAGATGGAATTTATTCTGGAGATAACCGAAAGAGTTGGAAAGACCTACCGTATCAAGAACCTTAACAGCCGGAATATTTGATGATCTTGCAACAGCTTCCTTGATTGTCATATCGCCCTTAAAGCCCGAATAGGAGTTCTTAGGCTTCCAGTTGTCGTAGCCTATTTCAATAGCCTCATCCGTTACAATATCCATTTCGGTAATATCACCCATATCGATCGCCGGACCGTAAACAGACAGCGGCTTGATTGCCGAACCCGGCTGACGTATTGCCTGAGTAGCGCGGTTAAATCCGCGTATATCTGTCTTCTCTCCCAATCCGCCTATAAGGCCCTTAACCTGACCTGTATACGGATCTATAATAACCATAGCCGATTCTGCTGATGTACCGTACGGGAAGTTAGAAGTATCTTCAAATACATCTTCCATAATATCCTGGATGTCGGTATCAATAGTCGCATATATCTTAAGACCACCGTTATAAACCTGACTTGTGGCAAAATCCTCCGAATACTGCTTCTGGTTAATAAGATCCCTTATAACATCATTAACAACCTGATCCTCAAAATATGAGGTGACCTCCTGCTGCTCGTCGCGGTAATCACTGTTGGTTTCAAGCGGAGCCGCAACCGCCGCATTGTAGTCCGCTTCTGAAATTTTTCCAAGCTCATACATTTTTGAAAGAACAGTATTACGCTTCTCAACATTTTTATCCGGATGCGCAAGCGGATCATACTCCGACGGATACTGTGTGATACCCGCGATCGATGCCGCCTCCTGCAGATTCAGCTCACTTGCCGACTTATTAAAGTATGTTCTCGCCGCCGCCTCGACGCCGTTACAGTTATTTGCAAAGTATACAATGTTACAATACATTGTGAGTATCTCGTCCTTTGAAAGCTGCCTTTCAAGGGCGATGGCGCGCATCATTTCCTTTACCTTACGCGTAGCCTTGAAATCATCCTCTTTTGTTATGTTCTTTATAACCTGCTGCGTGATTGTCGATCCACCGTAATTTGACTCGCCTATGCCGAGCTTTGAGGCTACATATTTAACAGTGGCTCCTATTGTACGCTTGAGATCGACACCGTTATGCTTATAAAAACGCTCGTCCTCAATGGAAACGATCGCATCCTTAAAGTTCTGGGAAATCGCACTCGAATCCACCCATATACGATTCTGATCCGAATGGATCTTTGAAAGCTCCTGTTCATTGCCGTACCGGTCATAATAATATATTGTCGATGTATAATTAAGCGCAAGATTTTCTATATTCATATCCCTTATCTCACGCGAAACTGCTGCATACATTCCGACAAACATACCGGAGCATATTACAATACATATCAGCACAGCAACAAGAATGACTGTTCTTACACGCTTTCTGAACATTATTTGCTTCTCGGTAAGCTTTTTCTTTTTCTTCTTTCTTCCCGAGCCCGAAGACCGACTTCCTCCATACGAGCCGCTTGATGATGCGCTCTGCTCATTCACTCTGCGCGCGCCTGCATTTCCGGTAGTTCTGCGCGCCGCAGGCTGCTTTCTGGAAGCGCTGCTTGCTGTACGTCTGCGGCGCATAGGCTCATCGGAACGGTATTCTTCTATGTCCCTTGAGGTCTGCCGGTCAAACGCATCCCAATCAAAATCATCTATATCATTATTGCGGTTATCCGATGAACCGCGGTTTCGTCTGCTATAATCCGCCATTGACTTGTCCTCCTGTCAGATAGTTATATATAGAATACTATATGCATGCTATGTAAATGCAAGACATATAGTTAAAATACTATATAGTCAGAAATATTATATAATAAAATCTTATTTTTTTCAATAGTTTTAGTATGATTTTTTTATTTAAAGGTAAAAATTTATTTAAATCCCAAATAATATAACAGGAGGAAATTAACATGAAGCAATTACTTACAAACCCAAGGAATATACTTGCGATAGCTGCATATGTATGTTTAACAGCAGCGTTTTTTGCAGTCGGAATAGGTATAGGCTATCACAACGGAAAAGGTCTCATGACAACAGAGGCATCGGTGACGGCAACGGGGATCCCCGCAGAAACTCTGCTGCCCAGGACTACCGAAGCGCTGTCGCAGTACCGGGTGATATTGGAGGACGGAGAGCTGCGCCTTTATCTAGACGAAAATGGGATCAGCCGTCTTATTTCAAATGATGAGATAAGCGAGGCGTCCTTTCCCGCATCAGACGTTGCCGAATTAAAGGAAGGCTTTCACTTTGACACCTTGTCCGATGCGCTCGCCCTCATGGAAAACTTTTTATCATAGTTATATATTTATGAACTAAGTGTTAATATTCGCAAAAAAGGTCAGACTGCAAAAATCAAAGAAATTTAAAGCAAATTTAAGAATTTCTGAGAAATATTCATTTTTTTTAATATTTTCACAGCTTGAAAAAAGTCAGTAAAAAGACGATAATATACATTGTTAGCACTCAAACGGATTGAGTGCTAACAAATCAAAAGCAAACGAAAGGCATTCGCCTTTTAACTACTATAATTACTATATAACACAGGAGGTAATTTATCATGACAATCAAACCATTAGCAGACAGAGTTGTTATTAAAGCACTTGAGGCTGAGGAAACAACAAAGAGCGGTCTTATCCTCTCATCAAAATCACAGGAGAAGCCGCAGGTTGCAGAAGTAGTCGCTGTAGGTCCCGGCGCAGTAGTGGACGGTAAGACAGTTCCTATGGAAGTAGCTGTAGGTGATAAGATTCTCACAGCCCGCTATGCAGGAACAGAGGTTAAGGTTGACGGCGAGGAATACAAGATAGTCAGCCAGAGCGACATTCTCGCAAAGGTAACAGACTAATTCAACAAGGAAGGAAGTAGAATATTATGGCAAAGGAAATCAAATACGGACAGGACGCAAGACATTCACTTGAAGCAGGTATCAACCAGCTTGCGGACACAGTAAAAATCACACTTGGACCTAAGGGCAGAAACGTAGTCCTCGGCAAGAAGTTCGGCGCTCCGCTCATAACAAACGACGGTGTAACAATCGCTAAGGAAATCGAGCTTGAGGACGCATTTGAGAACATGGGCGCGCAGCTTGTTAAGGAAGTTGCGACAAAGACAAACGACGTAGCCGGTGACGGTACAACAACAGCTACACTTCTCGCTCAGGCGCTTGTAAGAGAGGGTCTTAAGAACGTAGCATCAGGCGCTAACCCGATGATCGTAAGAAAGGGTATTCAGAAGGCAGTTAACGTTGCTGTTGAGAACCTCCTTGCATCGGCAAAGAAGGTATCGGGCAAGAACGATATAGCAAGAGTTGCAGCAGTTTCGGCTGCTAACGAGGAAGTCGGCGAATTGATCGCTGAGGCAATGGAAAAGGTTACATCAGACGGAGTAATCACAGTTGAGGAATCAAAGACGGCCGAGACATATTCAGAAATAGTTGAAGGTATGCAGTTTGACCGCGGCTATATTACACCGTACATGGTAACGGATACAGATAAGATGGAAGCGGTTCTTGATGATCCGTACATCCTTATCACAGACAAGAAGATTTCAAATATTCAGGAAATTCTCCCGCTTCTCGAGCAGGTTGTTCAGGCAGGTAAGAAGATGGTCATCATCGCAGAGGACGTTGAGGGCGAGGCGCTTTCAACACTTATTCTCAACAAGCTCCGCGGTACATTCACATGCGTTCCTGTTAAGGCTCCGGGCTTCGGTGACAGAAGAAAGGCTATGCTTCAGGATATAGCGATCCTCACAGGCGGTCAGGTTATCACAGAAGAAATCGGCTTGGAGCTTAAGGATGCCGACATATCAATGCTCGGCCGCGCTAAGCAGGTCAAGATTTCAAAAGAGCTTACAATCATCGTTGACGGTGCAGGCGACTCGGCAGCAATCGCAGACAGAGTTAAGGTTATAAAGGGTGAGATTGAAAATTCAACCTCAGACTTTGATCGTGAAAAGCTTCAGGAAAGACTTGCAAAGCTCGCAGGCGGTGTTGCAGTAATCAGAGTAGGCGCCGCAACAGAAACTGAAATGAAGGAAATGAAGCTCAGAATTGAGGACGCTCTCGCAGCTACAAAGGCGGCGGTTGAGGAAGGCATCATCGCAGGCGGCGGTACATCATATCTTGATATACTCCCGAAGGTTGCAGCGCTCCTTGACGAAACAGAGGGCGACGAAAAGACAGGCGTTCAGATAGTATTAAAGGCGCTTGAGGAACCGACATGGCAGATTGCAAAGAATGCAGGTCTTGAGGGCGCGGTAATCGTTGACAAGGTTAAGTCACTCCCGGTTGGCGAG
>JBJEIV010000016.1:0-4828 GCA_051877395.1 Candidatus Ornithomonoglobus sp. | reverse complement strand
CTTTCATCCTTGCCCGGACCTTTTCAGCTTCATCCATGGACTTGTCTGCCAGTTCTCCTATACCCTTCGTGCCCGGCGCTATTATTCCGCCATAGCTCTTTGCTTTGTACACAGCTTCCGCAGAGCCAAACTGTTTTATCAATACAGATATCTGCAAAGGACTTACAGATGGCTTCAAAGACAGCCATAACCAATACATATTTTTATCCATTAATGTCACATCCTGTCCTTTTTATCTTTTGTTTGCAAATCTTCTTTTATTATAACATGTCCCTGCAAATCTTTCAAGTACCGTATTCAAAAAAACAGCCTGCGGCAGATGCCGCAGACCGTTTATCATATATTATTTATCAATTTTTATGCAATAATATTACGCATTTCTGAGGTTAGCCTCAAGCTTAGCAAGCTCGTCTGCCATTTCCTGCGGAAGCTGGTCGCCGAACTGTGCGAAATACTGCTTGATACCTGTTTCCGGATCCTCAACATCCTTCAACCACTCGTTAGCATCGATTGTAAGGAGATCCTGAAGCTCGTCCTTAGTCATCTCAAGACCTGTAATGTCGATATCGTCAACCTTCGGTACATAACCGATCGCGCACTCATCAGCATCAACCTTGCCATCGCATCTGTCAAGAATCCAGAGAAGAACACGCATATTGTCGCCGAATCCCGGCCAGAGGAAGTTACCCTCGTCATCCTTACGGAACCAGTTAACGTGGAAGATCTTCGGAGCCTTGTCGCCGAGCTTCTTGCCCATTTCGAGCCAGTGACCCCAGTACTGAGCCATATTGTAGCCTACGAACGGCTTCATAGCCATCGGGTCACGTCTAACAACACCTACCGCGCCTGCCGCAGCTGCTGTTGTCTCTGATGCCATGATAGCGCCAACGAATGTACCATGCTGCCAGTCTCTTGACTGATATACCAGCGGAGCGCACTTAGCGCGGCGGCCGCCGAATACGATAGCAGATACCGGAACGCCCTGCGGGTTCTCGAACTCAGGTGAAATACACGGACAGTTAATTGCCGGCGCTGTAAATCTTGAGTTCGGGTGAGCAAGCTTCTCACCTGAAGCAACATACTCAGGACCGTTAACCTCAGCGCCCTTCCACTCTGTAGCGTTTACCGGCGGGTTCTTGTCAAGACCTTCCCACCAAACTGTCATATCGTCATTGTTGATTGCAACGTTTGTGAAGATTGTATTCTTCTTTGTTGACTCAAGAGCATTGAAGTTTGTCTTTGTTGATGTACCCGGTGCAACGCCGAAGAAGCCTGCCTCAGGGTTAATAGCGTAAAGTCTGCCGTCCGGACCGATATTAAGCCATGAAATATCGTCGCCGACTGTCCATACCTTGTAGCCCTGCTCCTTGAGATACTCCGGCGGAATAAGCATTGCAAGGTTTGTCTTACCGCATGCTGACGGGAATGCAGCGCAGATATACTTAACCTCGCCCTGCGGATTCTCAAGACCGAGAATGAGCATATGCTCAGCCATCCAGCCCTGGTTCTTGCCGAGGTATGACGCGATTCTAAGAGCGAAGCACTTCTTACCGAGAAGTACGTTGCCGCCGTATGCCGAGTTAACTGACATGATTGTGTTGTCCTGCGGGAACTGAACGATATATCTCTCCTCAGGATTTACATCCTTCTTTGCATGGAGACACTTAACGAACTCTGCCTCAGGATCGTTGCCGAGCTGATCCATAACCTTCTGACCTACTCTTGTCATGATAGCCATGTTAAGTACAACGTAGATCGAGTCTGTAAGCTCAATACCGATCTTTGAGAACGGTGAACCTACCGGACCCATTGAATACGGAATTACATACATTGTTCTGCCTTCCATTGAGCCTGTGTACAAAGCGTTGAGCTTAGCGTACATCTTTGACGGCTCCATCCAGTTGTTGATCGGACCTGCCTCAACCTCTGTCGGTGTACAAATGAATGTTCTGTCCTCTACACGAGCAACGTCATTCGGAGCTGTTCTGTGATAATAACAGCCCGGGAGCTTTTCCTCGTTGAGCTTGATCATCTCGCCTGTAGCAACAGCCTCGGCTCTTAATGCTTCGAGCTGATCCTCTTCACCTGTGATCCACTCAACCTTTGCCGGCTTACACATAGCGACCATTTCGTCAAGCCATGCAAGCACTGTCTTGTTTTCTGTCATGGTAAAATCCTCCTACATAATAAAAATTTATCATAAACAATAGTTTTATGTCCTTGTTCAAATTCAATTCATCATCTACCTTGAACTATTTTATATTATACCATAAATTTTGCGCTTTGAAAAGTAGTATCACAAAAAATTAATTTTTTTCGTTATTTAATGCGAAAATTGCGAATATTCCTTATTCAGTTTAATCAAAATGCACAAAATATTTTAATGTATTTTACATAAATTTATCATAAGTTTATCCATCAAAACTTTATCCTTAAATTTAAACCCCGGCAGCTTCATAAAGACCTCTGCCGGGGCAATTTATTCTTGAATTATAACTTGATTATAGCCGTATCAAACGGTGCGATTGTAACTGTCTTGTCACCCGCGTCTGTCTTTACGGTTGTTGTCTGCTCTGTTTCTGCATTGTTGATTACAACAAGCTGATTGTCGCCCGGATAGTAGCAGCACTCACAGAGAGCATTATCTGTTATATACTTCTGGTCAAGGCTTTCACCCGCAACCGTAAGGATAAGATTAAGCAGAGTTCTGTTGTTGATCTCGCCGTGCTTAAAGCTTGAAAGATATACGCCCGTACCTTCGCCGAACTTATGTGTTGTAATTGTCGGAATGCCGTTCTGAGCTGCAAGCACCTTTGTATCACCGTCTGTAATATATACATTCTTAATGCCTTCAACCTCTGCGCCCTCAACAAGAGCGTCTGATGCGTCAACATCAAATGAATACTTTCCGTGTGAGATTCTTGCGCCTGTATCCTCGTCCATACCGAGAACGTGAGCCATTCTGAAATATGTGTCATAGCCCTTGACAGCCGACGGCTCGCCTACGCCGATAAATGCGCCGCCCTCATAAACAAACTTTGTAAGAGCCGTCACAACCTCATCATCTGTCCACTTGTAGCCTCCTGACCATGCGCTGCCCGCAAAGCCTGCGTTGATTACTACATCATAGCTGTCAAGTCCCTTTTCCTTAACATCCTCAAAGCTGATGAAATCAACGTCGAGCGGGAGACCTGAAAGAGCCTCAATTACGTTTATGAGATCTACCTCCGGATGCTCATGATAGTGACCTGAGCATGACCATGAACGGAGCTTACCCCAGAATGTGAGAACAGCAACCTTCGGCTTCAATACATACGGAGCGCCGTTTGTATGGAAGGTTCTGATTGTTCTGAACTCGTCTGAAATCTTCTCTATGTAGTCCTGGAAATCCGGGAAGGGAATTGTCAGTGAAAGATAACCGCCCAGACCTATTCTGTCGATCTTGGCTCTGAGTAGCGCGCGTCTTACCTGCTTCCAGTAAGCCTTAGCATCAAGCGTCGGGTTACCGCCCTCCATGAAAGTCGGAGCGCCGCCCAAACCTGTCGGGAACAGATACGGATGAAGTCTTATTTCATGTGTCTCTACCGCGTCACAGCCTGCGCAGAGTCTTGTTTCAAAGCCGTTGAATACGCATTTGATAAGACCGTCAAAGCCAAAGTCCTTAAACCTCTCTCCCCACGGCTCTGTGCCTACCCATGAATCATCATAGAATACATATGCCTTCTTATTATACTTATGTGTAATATCTACAAGCTCCTTGCCGAAGTCAACAACAAAGTCGTTGATAAACTTCATCCAGTCAAGCTTCTTCTGACCGCATGCCATATGGTTCGAATTGAGCTTACCCATGTTGATGAAATCCTCTGATGTCATGGCATAACCGAACTTTTCCTCAAACTGCTTCAGCGCGAGCGGTGAAACAGTGAAATCATATGATGCCCAGTCTGAATAACGTTCTCTGCATCTCTCGTTTGAGCCCCAGATCCATACGAAATTGTAGAACATTGATGTAAAACGTACAACAGTTGTTGCCGGATGGGTTTCACACCATTCTGTCAGCCACTGCTTCATATACTCCTGTGTTTCGGGATAGCGCGGATCTATCTGCATAAGATGCTCTTTATCCCAGTTGTTTGTTGTATGGTTGTACATTGAGATTTCTTCCCATATTCTCCATGCAAGGAAGTTTACCGTGTACTTGTGGAACGGTGTTACGTTCTTGACTGTAACAACACCGTCTGCATACTCCCAGTCCTTGATCTCCGTATTTGAGGTTCTGTCGAATACCTGCCAATACTCCTTACTTTCCTCGCTGTCGTTTACTTTAAACTGCTCAGCAAAGAAATCCTTCATAAGATCAATCTTAACAGTATCGTCCGTTGCAACAACCGGATCCGTCATAAGGAATGTTTCCTGAAGCTTATCCAAATTCTTTTTTGCCCATTCATTATGATTACGGATTATACAAATTGTTGAATAGATGCCATAGCCCGCATTAACGATTTCCGGTGAAAGCTCTGTACCGTCTGAGTCACGGATCACGTCTGCTCCCCACTTCTTGGCCATCTGTAATGTAAGCTCCTCATAGCCGCTCTCTCCCGGCAATGTGAAGCCGCCTGTAGTCTTGCCCATTTTGATTACCTCTCTTAGCTTAATATTTACCGTTTCACGATATTATTGTTATTATTTTTATTTTAACACAGATTTTATTTCTTGTAAATACTATTTTTTAAGTTTAACGTTTTTTTTGACATATTGAACGGGAATTTCTTGTTTTCTATATAGCTTGCATTAAGTACCCTGTATTTTAATCGTACTTAATGCAAGC
>JBJEIV010000015.1:0-4839 GCA_051877395.1 Candidatus Ornithomonoglobus sp. | reverse complement strand
AAAATGTAGAATTTAGTCTGGCAAACGAGAATTTACTTTGTCAATTCACCTTTTTTAGTTTTTTAAAAAATTTTCTGACAAAAAATGCGCCGCAGGCATTAAATCAAGCCCACAGCGCACTCCATAACGCTGCCTTGATTCCAATGCTGCGACGCATAATGTTTTCTAAACAGTAAATAAAGAAGACTATAACAAATCAAAGCGTATACGATTATGGCATCTTATACACTTCCCTTTTTACTTTTGAATTATATGTCGCAAGCTAATAATACCATATTTTAATCGGTTTGTAAATAGAAATAAGCAAAAAAATTACGCATATCCCTCCATTACGATTGGATATGCGTATTTATTTATGCTTTATTTACGCTGTTTTTCTGCTGTCAAGCGCCTTTACTTCTTCAACTGTCAGATTAGAAGCCAGCGCAATTTCCTCATAGGTAAGCTTGCCAAGCGTAATCAATTTTTGAGCTGTCGCTAAATTCGCCTTTCTTGCAGCCTCATTCCTCATTTCTTCCATCGCTTTGCACATATTTATCACTCCATTCTCGTTTTCTTTAAAATACCGCACCTTATCCGCCAAAACCTTATATTCCATAGCATCGGGCTTTGTGCAGTAAAAATCATGCATAAGTCTGCCAAGTTTTGTTTCATTCTTAATTTCTCCGTTCACATAAATTATATGTGAGCCGTCATCAAATGCTCTGCCGCTTTCTTCTATAGTCCTTTGTATATGATATATCGGTTTGTTATCGCCTATAATATCATTTTCCGTTATGAAAATAACATACACATCACTAAGATTTTCATAATCATCGCCCGGCTCCAGAACATTTGCGTCTATAATGCTGCTGTTATATCTCGCGCGTTTCGGAACCGCTCCGCTGTCTGCGCGCTGCACCTCAACATCGTATTTTGTATTGACACTGTCCTCGGCAAATATGTCAATGGTAATTGAATGACCATGTAAATTTTTAAAAGCCTTTTGTGTGTTTACTTTTATTACTCTCAAGTCGTCCTTATCCATTATTATCTGTAACAGCAGTTCAGCGCATTCTATATCACTGAACACCACGGACATGAAATCATCATCAATCAATCTGAAATTCCTTATGTATTCCAAGTCCTTTTCGTGCTGAAGCTTTTCTTCTGTGCTGTCCATCGGTAATCACCGCCCTTTATTTAATAATACCACATTTCACCCGGTTTGTAAACAGAAAATCAAAAATTTATCCTGCCCCTCCTGTGATTGCCTTGCCCAGAAGCGTTACCGCCTCGCCTATTCTGTCCTTTTCTATGCCGGAATAATTTATTACAATGGTGTGCTCCGCCGCCTCGCTTTTGTTGTGGTAATACTGTGACAGACAGGATATGTTTATCCCCTGCCGGTGGGCGCTTCTTACCAGCTCGTTATCGCTGAGCCTTGTATCAAGCTTCAGCAGAAAATGCAGACCCGAATCCTGTTCAAGTATCTCTGTGCCTCTAAAGGCTTCGTTTGAAGCTATCAGCTTGAGCAGCTCATCGCGCTCCTCACGGTAATAGCGGCGGATGCGGTTAAGGTGGTTCCCGAAATAGCCGCCGTTTATAAACTCCGCAAGCGTGTACTGCTCAAAGGTTGAAACGGTGCAGGAATAAAAGCCAAGCTCTTTATAGAACTTATCCGCAAGGGTGCGCGGGAGTACCATATAGCTTATTCGTATGGTTGAGGCAAGGCTCTTTGAAAAGGTGTTCATGTATATTACCTTATCCGTAACGTCAATGCTCCTAAGCGGCGGTATCGGATGCCCGTTAAGGCGAAATTCCGAATCGTAATCATCCTCTATTATAAAGTGCGTCGGGCTTTCCGCCGCCCAGCTTAAAAGCTCGTAACGGCGGCTTATGGGGGTTACGATGCCTGTCGGGAAATGGTGTGACGGTGAAATATGCAGTATATCCGCTCCGCTCTTTTTTAGCGCGCCTATCGCAACGCCGTTTTCGTCAAGCGGCACATATCTGTAGTCGACACCGTTCGCGCCGTACACCTTCGCGATCTTATTATAGCCCGGGTCCTCAACAGCGAATATCTTGTCCTTTCCCAGAAGCTGTATTATAAGTCCGTAAAGGTATTCAGTACCCGAACCGATTATGATCTGCGAGGGATGAACGCGCATACCGCGGAACTGATACAAATGCTCCGCTATGGCTGAGCGCAGCTCTGTGATCCCGCCGCCCGGAGATTTGATCATAAGCTCCGGCTGTCTTTCGGAAAGAACGCCGCGCATAAGCTTTGCCCATGTCGCAAACGGGAACAGGGTATGCAGTGTGTTGTTTCCGGCAAAGTCGGCAACAAAGCTGTCCGTACCGCCTTCAACCTCCTCTTCCGGCTCCCGCGGCTCCGGCATGGCGCTTATATTTATATCAGCAACGAAATATCCCTTCTTCGGGATCGAATAAACATAGCCCTCAGAAATAAGCAGCGCGTAAGCGTTCTCAATAGTGATAGTGCTTATGCCCAGATTTTTTGCGAATGTGCGCTTTGACGGCAGCTTTGTCCCCGGACGCAGCTTTCCCGATAATATGTCGTTTTTGATACATCCGTAAAGGTGCTCGTAAAGACTTTCTGACCCTAAATCTGAAAATGAATATGTCAGCATTTTGTATGTTCACTCCCCTATCTGACAATATTGAATATGTTTAAAATGGCGATTGAAATATGGTCACATTTGTATTATACTACATATAATTTGAATTGTAAAGTATAATTTCAAGGAGGAAAAAGATTATGAATGCAGAAAAGCAGTATGAATTAAATAAGGAGCTTGCCCAGATGCTTAAGGGCGGCGTTATCATGGACGTTACAACACCGGAGCAGGCTAAGATCGCCGAGGCGGCAGGCGCGTGCGCGGTTATGGCGCTTGAAAGAATCCCGGCTGATATAAGAGCTGCGGGCGGCGTTTCAAGAATGAGCGACCCGAAGATGATCAAGGGTATTCAGGAGGCTGTTTCAATCCCGGTTATGGCTAAGTGCCGTATAGGACATTTTGCAGAGGCTCAGATTCTTGAGGCAATCGAGATCGACTATATAGACGAAAGTGAGGTTCTCTCACCCACAGATGATGTTTACCACATCAACAAGCACGACTTTAAGGTTCCGTTTGTATGCGGCGCAAAGAACCTCGGCGAGGCGCTCAGAAGAATTGCTGAGGGCGCTTCAATGATAAGAACAAAGGGCGAGCCGGGTACAGGCGATGTTGTTCAGGCTGTAAGACACATGAGAATGATGAACAGCGAGATCCGCCGTCTTGTTTCGCTCCGCGAGGATGAGCTGTTTAACGCGGCAAAGGAGCTTGAGGTTCCTTATGAGCTTGTTAAGTATGTTCACGAAAACGGCAAGCTCCCGGTTGTAAACTTTGCGGCAGGCGGCGTTGCAACTCCGGCAGACGCGGCTCTTATGATGCAGCTCGGCGCTGAGGGTGTATTCGTCGGTTCAGGTATCTTTAAGTCCGGCAACCCGGAAAAGAGAGCGCAGGCTATCGTTAAGGCTGTTACAAACTTCAACGACCACAAGCTTTTAGCGGAGCTTTCAGAGGATCTCGGAGAGGCTATGGTCGGAATAAACGAGCAGGAAATAGAGCTGCTTATGGCTGAAAGAGGTATATAATCATGACGGGAGTTCTTGCTGTTCAAGGTGATTTCCTTGAGCATGAAAAGGCGCTTGAGGCTCTGGGAGAGGAATGCTTTGAGATAAGAAAGGCATCCGATCTTGACCGTCACTATGACCGCCTTATATTCCCCGGCGGTGAAAGCACGGTTCAGTCAAAGCTTATCAAGGAGCTTGGAATGTTTGATAAGCTAAAGGCAAGCATTGATTCCGGCATTCCCGTATTTGCCACCTGCGCCGGACTTATACTTCTGTGCGATAAGAGCAGCGGCGAGGACGGCTGCGCGTTCCGCACAATCCCGGCAAACGTAAAGCGCAATGCCTACGGCAGACAGCTCGGCAGCTTTTACACCGAGGGCGAGTTCAAGGGGCTTGGGGTGATCCCCATGGAGTTTATCCGCGCGCCGTATATTGAAAGCGTTGAGGACGGTGTTGAGATCATGGCCGTTACGGACGGCAACATAACAGGCGTCCGCTATAAAAATCAGCTCGCGGTTTCGTTCCATCCGGAGCTGTGCGACGATACAAGGATATTTGAATATTTTCTTAATATGTAGCTTAAAAGGCTGCGCCTCATTCAATGAATGCGGCACAGCCTTTTGATTTCCGCTCAAAAAATTTCAGTAAAATTTGAATTTCAGGTTTACAAATTATCAGAAATATAGAACCCTATAAAATGTAGCTGTGAATAATTATATCCGTCAGCTCTGCAATATTATCCGCAATAAAATCCGCGCCCGCCGCCTCAAGCTCGCCCGGCTCGGCATAGCCGAAACGAACGCCGCAGGAAGCGATGCCGCATTGCTTTGCGCCGATTATATCGTATTTTCTGTCACCGACCATTATAACGCTTTGTCGCGGACAGTTCAGACGCTCGATAGCATATTCGATAACCTCATTTTTGTTGTTGCGCGTGCCGTCCAGCTCTGAGCCGCTTATCAGCTTAAAATACGGGCGGAGCCTATATTTTGCCATTATCCTGTCCGCATACACCTTTGGCTTTGAAGTTGCAAGAACAAGAACGCGTCCGCTGTCTGTTAACCTTTGAAGCATATCATATATGCCGTCATAGACCTTGTTTTCAAATATTCCGACATCAGCAAACCGCTCACGGTATTTTGCCACCGCTTTAAGTGATTTTTCTTCATCAAAGCCGTAATACTCACAAAAAGAGTCTACCAGCGGCGGACCTATAAAAC
>JBJEIV010000014.1:0-4875 GCA_051877395.1 Candidatus Ornithomonoglobus sp. | reverse complement strand
TATTATTTATAATTATCGGTCTTGCCGCTGTTATTGTCGGCGGTCAGCTCGTTGTAAACAGCGCCCAGAAGATAGCGCTGACCTTCGGAATGTCCGAAACGCTCGTCGGCGTGACGATCGTCGCGATAGGCACATCGCTGCCGGAGCTTGTAACCTCGGTCATCGCAGCGCGCAAGGGCGAGAGCGGCATTGCGATAGGCAACGTTGTAGGCTCGTCTATCTTTAACCTCGCGTTCGTTATGGGTCTGTCCTCTGTGGCGAATCCGATAGGCGTTGTGCCGGAGGCGTTGATCGACGCGTTTATCATGCTCGGAGTGAACGCTCTTGGCTTCTTCTACTGCATAATCGGCAGAAAATTTGCCCGCTGGGAGGGTGTTTCACTGTTTTGTATTTATATCGTGTATACGGTATATCTGATTTTAAGATAAATGAAAAAGGCGGCAGAGCCGCCGTTGGTCCGTTGGTGATTTCCACGAACGGAAGCGGGAGCTGGCACGGCGAAGCCGTGACTGAGGGAGTGTGGTTTGCACGATACTAACAGATAACCGTTGTTTTGCGTCCCGCATTCTCCCCCTTGCCGCTTCGCGGCGTTCCCCCTCCCGGAGGGGGACAAGCTTACGCCGCTAAACAATAATTTAGTTTTGATACAGTCCCATTGTGTTCGGTTCTGCCGTTTTATTCATCAAAATATTCGGTTAAGATATCAAGCTGCTCAGAGGACTGCGCAGGCGGATCAAGCTTTTCGATTTCCTCGTTAAGCTCCTGCATACGGTTGTCAAGCTCAGACGCAAGATGGGCGCATTCAAGCAGCCCGTAGCTTACCGTGTCGGGGATATCCTTTATTTGCTTGTATCGGATCTTGTGCTCCATGCTTGCCCAGGAGTCCATGGCTACCGTTCTGAGCTGGATCTCCACCTTTACCCACTCTTCGTGATCCAGCAGACGTATGGGTACTTCAATGTGCATATGGTAGCTTCTGTAGCCGTTCTGCTTCGGCACCTTTATGTAGTCCTTTATGCCGCATACGCGTATATTTTTGAAATTCTGTATGACGTTGGCTATTTTATAAATATCGTCGGGAAAAAGGCAGACAATTCTTACACCCGCAATATCATCTATATATTTTAACGCGTTTTCCACTGTCGGCTCATAGCCCTTTTTTTCAAGCTTGTGCGCAATGGAGCTGGGACGTTTAAGCCGTGACTTAATGTGCTCAACCGGATTGGGATGCTTGTTTGCATACAGCTCCTCCATAATTGTTTCAGCGTACATATTCACCACCTTGAGCGCGCTGGCATATGGCAGCATCGCAAGCCGCATATCATGATTACTCATAGTTTCTATCAGCATAATTACACAACCTTTCATATTTTAGTATACCATAATTTTGTGCAGAATGCAAGATTGATTGTGTAAATTAAAGGTAAAATATATATGCTTTTCACCGTCAGTGCAGGATCGTATGCTGACGAAGATATTTTTCTCTTGTAGCCATACCGCCGCGGATATGGCGTTCTGCCTTGTTTTTCTCTAAAATTGCCCGGCATTCGCGGTACAGCTCGCGGTTAATTCTGAGCAGTCTTTCATGTACATCCTTATGTACGGTAGATTTGCTGACATTAAAAACCTTTGCCGTTGCGCGTACAGTGCTCTTGTTATCTATGATGTATTGTGCAATGTCCAGTACCCTTTCTTCAATATAATCTTTCATCGCTACCCCCAATATTTCAGGAATGAAATTTTAAATGATTTTTTCGGATTTCATCCTGTTTTTCTGTACAATATATGAAAAAATTTTGTTGAATATTACGTTTGACTTGACAAACTTTCGTAATTCGGATAAAATAGATAATGGATTGTAATGGTTGGGGAGAAATATAATGAGGACAGATTGCCAAATGTGCATGAATTATGCGTATGATGAGGAATATGACTGCTATATGTGCGCGGTCGATATGGATGAGGATGAGGCATATTCGCTGTTTTCAAACAGAAGGAAGGTCTGTCCGTATTTCAGATTCGGTGACGATTATACTATAGTCAGAAAGCAGAATTAACATGGCAGAATTTGAGAAAATACCTGATGATGAGCTTGTCGCTATGGCGCAGGCGGGTGATGAAGGAGCGCTTGAGGCGATACTTATGCGGTATAAGCCGTTGGTGCATAAAAAGTCACAGCCATACTATCTCGCAGGAGGCGATGATGATGACATCGTGCAGGAAGGGCTTATCGGTCTGTATAAGGCGGTTATTGATTTCGATAAGGATAAGTTTCCACTGTTTAAGGTGTTTGCGGGAGTTTGCATAGAGCGCCGCATAATTTCCGCGGTAAAGAAAGCGTCGAGGCAGAAGCATACACCGCTTAATTCGTATATTTCACTGAGCAACAGCGCCTATGACGAGGAGCAGGGGATCGCTCTTGGGGACGTTATCGACAGCGGTCGAGGTGAAAATCCGGAAAAGATTCTCATAGAACGTGAAAATATTTCCGGACTGGAGGGCATAATTAATAATGTGCTGTCTCCTCTTGAAATGCAGGTTCTGCTGTGTCATCTCAACGGTAAAACCTACAAGGAAACCGCCCAGAAGCTGGGAAAGGATGTTAAGGCGGTCGACAACGCAATGCAGAGGATCAAGAAAAAGCTTGAAGATGTAGTGCGATATTGACAATAAATTTGATGGTTGAAAGGAAAAATTAATGTATACCGACAAAATAATAATTTGCAGGGACTGCGGAGAAGAATTTGTATTTACGGCAGGTGAGCAGGAGTTTTATGCGGAGCACGGGCTTGACAGCGAGCCGGTACGATGCAGGGCTTGCAGAAGCCGCCGAAAGCATGGCACCAGACAGAAGCCTAAGCGGGTGCTGTACGAAATTGTCTGCTCAAAATGCGGTGAGGTCGAGGCTATACCGTTTGAGCCGAGACATGACCGTCCTGTTTTCTGTAACGCATGCTACAGAAAAATGAACGAGAAATAAATCTCTTTTGCCGCCGGATTTTTTTGGCGGCTTTTAATATACAATGAAAGGAAGAAGCCTATGAAGTATAAGCTGAACAGAAAGCTGATTCCAATCTTTGATGAATCACAGATTGAAAGCGACGAAATACTTGTTGAGATTATGACGCTCGGCGAATTTGACGAGAAATACAAGGGTAACTATCATCATGAGCTGCTGATGGACTCTATGGAGCATATCCAGTTTTCAAAGGTTGAAATTCTGCGGAGCTGCACGATCGGAACAATACTTGTGCCGGATAAGCAGAATCTTCTTGAAAAGGAGTTCGGCTTTGGCTTCTATATTCATAAGAGACATCTTATATTTATTGATGATACAAAGAGGCTTCAGAAAATAGCGGCGCGTCTGCCGGAGATAAAGGCATACGACACGACTCTTGAGGCGCGTTTCTTCATTGAGATCATAGAATTTCTGATCAACGATGATGTTCTTTACCTCCAGCGCTATGAGGATATGCTTGTTGATGTTGAAGAGGAGCTTATGGAGCATGAGATCGATGATTTCCATACCGATATTCTCCGTTACCGCCGTG
The DNA here is from genome assembly GCA_051877395.1 of Candidatus Ornithomonoglobus sp. Taxonomy (GTDB): domain Bacteria; phylum Bacillota; class Clostridia; order UBA1381; family UBA1381; genus Ornithomonoglobus. Next base: position 1,324 of record JBJEIV010000014.1, on the reverse strand, counting down.
AAATAATGACGCTGAACTCATACTATCAGCAGATGACGGAAGCGTTACAGATGATGAGCGAGAACAAAAACGGACTGTTCAATGCCGAGGATATACGTCTTTTAAAGGTCGTTGCAAACCGCGCGGACCGTCTGTTTGACAATACAAAGATGCTGCGTGAATACACCGGACAGCTTCGTGAAATGTATCAGGCGCAGATCGATATTGAGCAGAACAAAACGATGCGTATACTTACTGTTGTAACTACCATATTCATGCCTCTTACGCTTATCGCAGGCTGGTACGGAATGAACTTTCAGTACATGCCTGAGCTTGCATCAAAATACGGCTATATAGGCGTTATTGCTTTCAGTGTTCTTATAATTGTTGTGGAGGTTCTGTTCTTTAAACGAAAAAAATGGTTTGATTAAAGTGACTCTTTATGGGAATGAAATAAATGATGAAAAAAATAATTTCAATTGTCACGCTGACAGCTGTTATAGGGATGGCGGGAATACCTTATATATCTGCTTATACATCCGCGGATGAGCCGGAGGAAACACACGGTGAACGTATACGCCGCAGTAATGCGGATTGCACCGAGAGCGTTCTTTATACAAGTGAAATAACATCCCGCGGTGACACTGACGGGATGATGAGCGTGTCAGAGGTTGATAAGGGGCTTCTGGAATATTTTCAGAATGAGACTGAGGAGCTTGAGGATGCGTATATAGATTTATCAGCCTACAATCTGAGCGTTGATGAGTTTGACAGCATCTACAGAATGCTTGTTTTCTGTTCACCGGAGTCGTATTATCTTATGGATGATAACGGGACATACTATTATGATATGGACATAGACGGCGATAAGGTATACGGTGTCTGGCCGATATACACGATTGATGTTTTTGATGATGATCTGGAGCTTGACAGTGAAAAGGTTGCGGCGCTGATGCCGGAGATAGAGGCGAACAGGCAGCTTTTTGAGGATGAATATCAAAGTGTTATGCGCGTTGTAAATTACGGTATGTCCGAAACGGAAAAGCTTATCACGTTCCAGAACTATATGCATTTTAGATATACCTACGCGTATAATGAATACAGCAGGGCACTTAATGAACGCACCAATAACACTGCTCTGGAGCTTATCAAATACAAAACAGGCATGTGTCAGGCATACAGTGTGTTTTTTAACTATCTTATGATGCGCGAGGGAATGGAAACAGCCTTTGTTACAGGCTATGATCAGTACGGAAATGAATTTCATGTGTGGAATATGGTAAAGGTCGCATCCCCATCAACAGATAATAAATACTACTGGTATCACATTGACACTACATGGAAC
>JBJEIV010000013.1:0-4891 GCA_051877395.1 Candidatus Ornithomonoglobus sp. | reverse complement strand
CATTCTCTGCTCTAGTCCGCCCGAAAGATAAAGAATTTTAGCGTCTTCACCGCCGAGCTCTATAACAACATCGGTGTCGGGGAGGAAGGCTTCTATTGCGGTTTTATTCGCGATAACCTCCTGAACAAACTGCAAGCCGAGCATTTTAGACAGCAAAAGACCGCCGGAGCCTGTAATAACCACGGTAAAGCTTTGATCTCTGACGGTATCTCTTACCTCGTCAAAGAGACCGAGAACCGTACTCTTTATATCTGAATAGTGTCTTCTGTATTCCGAATACAGTATTTTGTTATTTTCGTCAAGCACAACCAACTTAACGGTTGTTGAGCCGACGTCAATTCCCATATGAAGCTTACTCATATATGTGTAATCCTCCTGTATATGTAAGCCTGTAATCAATATACAGGCACAGTTGTTTATACAAGTTATGCGCGCGATGGCGAAAATATTCGCACATGCAAACAAACTTAACTAATGTATATTATAGTATTTTTTTGTCGAATAGTCAAGTGCTTTCGGCGATTTCCTTCCGAATAAAAAATCCTGATCATCATCAGACCTGAAATTTTATTCACGCTTATTCACCTGAATCTATATGCTTTTCACTAAGTTTTCTATAGTCAATGCAATGAAGAAAACTTAGTGAAAAGAGGCATTAACCGCATGCATTAAGTATTATTAAATACGAAGTACTCAATGCATGCTATATATTTAAACAGATTGATTTATATTTTCAGCGGTATAAGGCGGATTAGGATTAAAAAGGAAGCAGTTTTTTATGCGCCGCTTCCCTTTTATGGTGTTGGTAAATCTATCTAAACAGCCAGAATCGGCTGGATTTGTCTGCCGTCAAGGGCTGAGGAAAGAGTATCGTTGAGCTTTGAAAAATCGCATACAAGCGAATTTGGCTTATGTATATAATCGTCCTGGGAGAACGGAACGAAGTACAGGTGTTTTCTCGTAAGCAGTCTGCCGATATTCTGCGCCGCTGCTCCGAGAGCGTCGTTGGTTGAAATTCCGATTACGATTGGACGGTCGTTGCGCAGATGCGCCTTAGCCGCAAGGGTTACGGAGGAATCGGCGATACCGTTTGCAAGCTTTGCCAATGTGTTTCCCGTGCAGGGAAGAATAACAAGGATATCAAGCATGCCCTTAGGACCTATCGGCTCCGCGTCATGAATCGTATGGATAATATCGTGCCCCGTAAGAGCGCGGAGCGTGCTGCGGAAATATGCGGCTTCACCGAAGCGCGTATCGGTTGAATAGGCGGTTTCGCTCATAAGCGGTATAATATCCGCGCCGGTATGGGCGAGGGCTTCAATAGCGGCGATCGTCTTTTTAAAGGTGCAGAAGGATATAAGAACTTGTAAAGTAATACAATTTGAAATAGTGGGCGCGGAGAAAAAGGCTTGATTTGAAGGGGTTCAGAGCTCACTATGTTTGGGGCTTTCGGATACGCCCTGTTTATTTGTTTTGAGGCGAATTGCGGAGGGAGTTTCCCTATTTTTTTGATTGTCTGAATTCGGAGGGAGTTTGACCTGTTATAAGCTTAAATACGCGTCCAAAATATGAACTGGACGAAAAACCGCAGCTCATAGCGGTTTCTGTTACGGTCATATCTGTTGTCAAAAGAATATCACATGCGTGCAGTATACGTATGTTGTTAAGAAACCTCATCGCTGTTGTCTGAAGGTCGTTTTTAAACAAGCTGCATATCCAGGATTTTGATACGTGACAGTTATCTGAAATATTTTCTAGTGAAATATCGTATGAGTAATTTTCGGATAGATAGCTTATTATATCTGAAAGTTCTTTGTTGACAGGACTTTTCTTCAATATTGGTCGATTGATCTTGGATATATACATCAGAATATTTGTTATATCCATAAAAAGCATATCATCTTCGTTATTATAATTATTGTACAGTTTATAGAACATCCAGCACAGCTCTGTAAATTGACTTGCACTCGGATGTAATGTTCGGTTTTCAAATGCGGATACCAATACCTTTGCCGCATCGGGAGTAAAATATTTTTTTAAATATCCATCAGAAAAATTAAGGCACATCCATTCATATGAATTATTGCCCAGTGACTTGTGAGGCTCATTCGGAGAAAAAAGTACGATGTCGCCGGCCTGCAGTTCTTGGTAGCTGTCATTGAGAAGTATAATTTTGCTGCCGTTTATCATGAACAGAATTTCGTATGAATTATGTGAATGAAAGGAGTTCATATTTATATCCTTATTCATGAGTTTATATTCAATTGATATTTCACCAAAATCCATGCGCCGTATTTTATCCATGCTTTATCAGCCTCCTCGCTTAGCTTTCCTGTATTCTGTAGGACTCATATGCATTATGCCGGAAAAAACTCTTGCGGCATATTCAGATGAATGAAAACCGCAGTTTTCAGAACATTCGGATATGCTAAGCTTTTTATCGGTGAGCATATTGCACATATTCTGAGTTCTTATAACATTCAGATACTGCACTGCAGTGGTATCTAATTCTTCTCTGAACAGGCGGCAGAGATGAAATTTTGTAATATTAAAGGCGTCTGCTATTTCTTCTATAGACCTTATACTTTTTGAATTGTTTTGAATAAATTTCAATATAGCGGTTATTTTGGATTCGCGGCTGATTTTCTGCTCCGAATGCGCAAAAGAAATTTCCGTGAGATATTTTAATATTTTTCCGGCATAAACAAAAAAGTCGGATTTATTATCGGAGTTTGCGGAAGCCTCGGTGCAGAGTCGGGTGAAATCCTCTATTGAGTCATCACCTATTTTCAGAGTTTTTTTATTGAAGCATCGAAGCAAAAGCTCCTGCGCTTGTTTTGAAAAGTTTTGTGATAAATAATGCTGGGTGAAATAGAATGTTATTTTTTCGCAAATTTCTTTATCAGATGTTTTATGTATTGCATTGGGAGGTGTGAGCGCAACAGTCCCCGGGGTAAGTTCATAAAAGCCTTCTGTACTCATATATGTCTTTTTACCATTTATTATATATAGAATTTCATAGGACTGATGATAATGAAAGCTTCGCATTTTTAAAATATTCTTTTGTTTTCTGTGACGGATAATATAATCCTCATCTAGCTTATATTCGTAGTTACTCATGCAAACACTTCCTTTGTATTTGTTTCGTAAACAATTTTAGCACATTCTTTTTGTGATGTCAATATTGTACATAAAACATCTTCAAATATCTTCAAAATATAAAAGATTCGTATATACATTGACAATATTTTATAGTATAATATATTATAAAGGCTGATTAGGCATACAGGCAGAGTAGTATATTTGGTGCAGACAGATGCGGGGCTTTGCCTCGCGGCTGTCTGCAATTATAGGAAAGGACGATGACAATGAAAAAGAAATTAAAAATTATTGCGCTGTGTGTGGCGGCGGTTATTCCTTTTACAGTTGCTGCGGCTCAGCAGGGGATAAGTATACTGATTAACGGAAATAAACTTATTCCTAAGGATGCGGACGGCAATATTGTGGAGCCTTTTTTGCAGGATGGTACAACATATCTTCCGATACGCGCTGTAAGCGAGGCGTTAGGGAAAAATGTGTTATGGGACGAAGAAACACAGACAGTTTCGATAACAGATAAAAATATATCATATGAGTACGGAGATTTGATATATGAAAACCCTCTGGCAAGCGAGGAGGATACAAAGAATTTTGTAATGGAAGGAGACGCATCGGTTAGTTTCCCAGAGGGGAAGATGAGATTGGAGAACAACCTTGACCCATCGCTCGGACAGGCATCTAATTATGTGTATTGGTGCGATAAGAAGCTTCCTGATTCCGTTATAATAGAATGGAGCTTTAAACCTTTGAATGACGACGGACTGGCAATAATGTTTTTCAGCGCGGACGGACAGAACGGCAAGGATTTGTTTGATTCATCGCTTGCTAAGCGTGACGGTCAATATAAACTATATCATTCAGGAGATATAAACGCTTTTCATGTTTCATATTACAGACATTCAACCGATGAGGAAAGCTGTTTCCATGTATGCAATCTAAGAAAGAGCGCAGGCTTTCAGATGGTGGCGCAGGGAGCAGATCCGCTGCCTCCGGCAGAGGATGTTATTGAGCCGTACAGAATGAAGGTTATAAAAGATAAGGAAATAGTACGTTTTTATATAACCGATTCTGCCACGGGAATAGAACTTATGCCATTTGAATTTACGGACAATGAGGAGCAGTACGGAAAATATCTTGAGGGCGGCTATATAGGTTTCAGACAGAAAGCACCGCTTATAGGCGAATACTCGGATTTAAAGGTATATAAAGCCGTAAGAAAAGAATCATGATATACGTTATCATTGCAGTAATCTGCTTTGCAGCATCAGCTGTCGGCGCTGCCGTAGGCATAGGCGGCGCAGTCATTATGCCTTTTTGTGCTTACGTCAACTACATTGACTTACTCGCTATTCAGTAAGCATATACCCAAATTCAGAATACGCAGTTTTTCGATAGCAGCATTATTGGTATTGATACTTGGTGTTTTTTCCTCATTTCTCGGAATTTGCATTAAGTACCATTATAATACAGGGTACTTAATGCAAGCTATATAATTACAATAATTTAATAAGGTGAAGCAGAGTTTATAAATAAAGGATATGGGCGAATAAAAAGACAAGTCAGAATGTCCTGTTTTTCGGTTTAAAATCATACAGCCGGAAAACAGGACATATTTCTTTTACAAGGGAGGGGGTATAATGACTGAATTGCATCCACTACCGGGAAAGAAAACTCCAAAGTTTTGCAGCCCTAAGCGCCGTACAAAATGGTGGAACGCGCATCCCGAAGAAGTCAACAGTAAAGCAATATATACCTTTAACTGCGCCTGCTGCGGTAAGCCGTTCACCGCATA
>JBJEIV010000012.1:0-4903 GCA_051877395.1 Candidatus Ornithomonoglobus sp. | reverse complement strand
CCCATAGTTATGCAGATTGTAGGCTTTTTTGTTTTGTTTTTTGGGGAAACTCAAAGGAAATTTTTCGGTTAATCAACCAATGAATGCATAAAACCGTTTATGCTTACCGTCATAATATCACCCGCCACCGGAACTCCCTCTATACAAATTACATTTGCGCGGACAGGCTCTCCCACGTCCACGGGATAGTTTGTTACAATAAATGTATACCGTGTACCGCTCATTCCTCTGTACCGCGTAAGGTCCAGTCCTGCCCGCTTCTGTATCGTATTGTAGCTCTTATATACCTCGTCAAACTCCATGGGAATATTTATCTCAGCCTTTTCCACAGGCTTTTCCTCCACCGCCCAGCCGTAGCTGCCAAGAAATTCAATACTTCCGGTAATATCGCTTTCATCGGCAAAAACACAGAAGCTACCTGCTGCGAGAGCTATGATAACAAAAAATGAAATTAATAATTTTTTTATTGTCATATTATCCCCTCTTAAAAAAAATCTTCTATTATTAATTATATTTAACGCTGATTAAAAATATTACACCGTCTAATTTATTTTTTCACGGGAATGATAAAAACAATCCCATTATGAAAGGAGATTATTCTGATATGGTAACTAAAATTTCACTTGTGCTTGTTATTATCGGCGCGCTCAACTGGCTTCTGATAGGAGTTTTCGGTTATGATATAGTAGGCGCGATATTCGGAGGTCAGATGGCTCTGTTTTCACGCATTGTCTACACACTTGTTGGTCTTGCGGGAATATGGTGCATATCGCTTCTGTTTAACCACGCTCTTGCGTCAGACACATAATCCGGCACAAAAAGCGTAAAAAAATGCCTGAGAAGAAGCTGCCTTCCTCTCAGACATTATACATATTTATATCATTGTAGCAATACATCTCAGGATTCTTCCCGCCGCTCTGTAATGCCACGGATAATTCTCATATTCTGTTATAGTTATACGGCGGCATTTGGCAAGCGTATCGATGAAGTCCTCACGTATTTCGCTTATCTGCGGCACTCCGACCATGTATGCCGCGCATTCATAATGCAGATAAAGGCTTCTGTAGTCATAATTTATCGTTCCCACTACCGCGCGGTTCTCGTCGCTTACAGTAGTCTTTGCGTGAACAAAGCCCGGAACATATTCGTAAACCTCAACACCGATATCAAACAGATCCTTATAATACGACCTAGCAAGACAATAAGGCATCTTTTTATCCGGTATTCCCGGAAGAATGAGCTTTATATTCACTCCGCGCGTTACCGCATAGCTCATTGCATCATATATATAATCATCAATTACAAAATACGGTGTCATTATATAGACATATTTTTTTGCGTTATTAAGTATATCAACATAAGCATTTCTTCCGATAGGCTTATTATCCAGAGGTGAATCACAGAACGGAGCAATGTACCCCTTGGCATTCGGGTAAGGATGCTTTTTCGATTCACCTATGAAATATCCGAAATCCACCTCATCCGTTGCCGCGGCTGTACACCACATAGTGAGAAACATTTCCGTAAATCCTCTTACGCCCTCACCGCAGATTTTAAAGCCGTTATCCTTCCAGTGTCCGAAGCGCTTTATTTTGTTTATATATTCATCCGCAAGGTTAATCCCTCCGGAAAATGCGCATCTGCCATCAACTACAATAACCTTGCGGTGGTCACGGTTATTCTGATAGGTTGAAAGCAGCGGCTGTACCGGCGAGAAGATCTGGCACTTGATTCCCTTTTTCTCAAGCTCCCGCTCATACCCTTTAGGCATTATTGACATACAGCCCATACCGTCAAACATAAGCCGCACATCCACTCCCTGCGCCGCTTTTTCAATCAGAATATCCTCAAGGGAATGCCACATATAGCTTGTTTTATTAATAATGAAAAATTCCAGAAAAATAAATTTTTCCGCCTTTGAAATCTCCGCAAGCATATCGGGAAACATATCGTCACCAAGCGGATAATATGTGAACATTGTGTTCTTATACACGTGGTTTCCGCTCGCGCTGGAAAGGTATCTTACCAACGATGTTTCGCAGTGATTTTCTTCCATTTCCTTTATTATCCCGGTGTCATTCGCTTCAAATTCGGCAATTTTCAAATTTGCCGCATCCTGCGCCCGTGATATGTCCTTTGATATCATTCCGGTATGTGTATAAACATAAAAAAACCAGCCGAAAATCGGTATTACCGCAATAAGCATTATCCATGTGATTTTAAAGGAGCTTTCCTCATGCCTGTTGACCTCAAAAACGATCAACACCGCGCTTATCAGGTTTGAGCCTAGGAGATAGAACCTCGTGTTGTTGGAAACACCGATTATAAATATTGCTATCATACCTATCTGCAATAGTAATGTAGTTACGGCGAAGAATTTATTTGAATAAATTAACTTTGAGAGTTTTTTCATCAAATCACCTATCTTGCTTCTTTCTTAATAATCTTTTGTTGCGCGTATCTCCTTAAAAACAGCTTTTTCACCCTCCTTCTGCAGCAGAAGAAGCCATTTTTCAAGAAGCGCCGCAGTTTCCGGGTGCATCGACTTCGGCGCCCGTCCCTGTCTGAAATAATTTATAGGGTTGTCATTGGTATACTTATCACCAAGATAAACCTTACCCGCCGCTACTCTGTCACAGAACATTTCTTTGACATATACGATCGGTATCTTAACCGGCTCGAGCTTTTTCGTTTTTCTGCTGTAATCCGTCCAGTATTCAAAATGATGGCGGTTTCTGCCCTTGTGATGCATCCACGCCTTTGAATAGCCGTAAACCTCGCGCTCCCTCTCCGTTGGACTTCTGTCACCGAGATAAAAGCGCGCGCCGGGTATAAATTCGGTGGGGCTGTATTTTGACAAATCGTGCATGAGTCCGCGATATATAATTCCTGCTTTTACACAATGCCTAAGCACAATCCAACGGTGTCTGGTCACAGTATTGAAATGTTTTATTATATGCAGCATAACAATCCGTCCTTTATGTACTGTATAATCATTATTTATAATAACACATCGCGGATTTTTTTTCAAGTGTTTTATCGGCGTTTTCAGTTAATTGTTTGTAATCAAGTAGGAGGGATTTTCTCCCTCCTCTCACACCACCGTACATGCCGTTCGGCATACGGCGGTTCAATTCAAACCTAAATTATGTCTCCGACTATTGTAATAGTCTATACAACTGACTAAGCCTTTCTTGGTCAGTTTTTCTTTTGATATGGCTCTGACTACACATGTTTTAGTCACTACCCACTGATACCTGTTTCCACAGTATGCAGTCAATCGGGCTAAATCCTTGTTTACACCAAGTTTCTTTAATCCCCACTCACGCTTACTCGGTACTTTCCACTGTTTCCAAATTATCACTCTTATCATTGTTCTCAGATGTTCATCTATCTTTGTTAGATGTTTCTTCATTCTTCCAATGATAAAGTAATTTATCCAACCTCGTATCACTTGATTGAGCTTCGCAATTCTGTAATCAAGGTCTATACTCCAATTCCTCTTACATAATGCCTTTAGTTTCCTCTTGAATTTCACTATTGAGTCTTTATGCGGTATTGCTTCCCACTTCGTTTTCATTTTACAGAAACCGAAACCCAGATATTTCAGCCTGCTCGGTCTGCATATGTGAGTTTTGCTCGTATTTACTTTTAAACCAAGCTTCTTTTCTATCCACTCTATTACCGTATACATTACTCTTGTTGCACTCGCCCTGCTTTTAACTGCTATTACGCAGTCATCTGCATATCTTACAAAATGCAATCCTCGTCTTTCAAGTTCATTATCTAATTCTGTCAGTATTATATTACTTAACAGTGGTGATACATTTCCTCCTTGCGGTGTTCCCTTTTCTGTTGGCTCATAGTGTCCTCTAACCATAACCCCTGCCTTTAAATACTTTCGTATCAATGACTCTACGTCTCCGTCATGTATTGCTCGTCCTATGTAGCTCATCAGTCTATCCTGTGGTACGTTATCGAAAAAACTTTTCTAAATCAATATCCACTATCCATGTGTATTCCTCATTGAAATATTCCAATAGTTTTATTATCGCCTGTTCACAGCTTCTATTCGGTCTGAAACCATAGCTGTATTCACTAAACAGCGGTTCAAATATCGGACTTAACACTTGTGTTATGGCTTGCTCTATTACTCTATCGATAACTGTTGGTATTCCGAGATCTCTTACTCCGCCATTCGGCTTTGGTATTTCTACTCGCCTTACCGGTTGTGGCTTATATTTTCTCTCTCGAATTGCTTGTTTGATACTATTCCAATTGTCTATCATGTATTGGTCTAATTCTTGCACCGTTACACCATCTACTCCACCTGCACCTTTATTCTGACATACTCTATCTTTGGCAAGCTTGATATTTTCATCGGATAGTATCTCTTCTAACATTTGTGACATAATCCGTCTCCTCTCCTTTCCGCTTCCGACTGCGTTATCCTATGTTGTGAAGTTTCCTCTCAAATACGCTTTGATTTTACTTCTGTCAAATTTCATTATCGGAACATACATTTCAATTTGACGTTTTGAATTGTTCAGTCCTTCACGAAAATTCTTTCCGCTACTATGACCTCTGCTGACTTCTCACAGTTCGTTGTTACTCGGCTAATGATACCGCTGTGAGACCTCACGGGATAAGTCATAATTCTTTCCTCGTCTACCTGCCTGATTTACCCATTGAGCTTACGTTTGCCTTTAGGGCTTCACTGTCTTTAGTCAGCTTACCCACTCAATGAGCCTTAGTATCAGGTTTCTGTCCGTCAGGTTACGATTTCGCTATTGCTTCTTCTCTCCCACACCTCACGATGTGAAACTTGCAAGTCGCTATCGGGTTCGTCGGCAACTACGCCCCTTTGGACTTTCACCATAGAATTATGACATGCCCGTCATAC
>JBJEIV010000011.1:0-4956 GCA_051877395.1 Candidatus Ornithomonoglobus sp. | reverse complement strand
AGACACACCCTGCGCCTATGTTGAAAATATAGGACGGGACGGGGAAGCCTGTACGGTATGTACTCTCGGTGAGCTTGCCGACGCGGAAACGAATATGTTTACAACCATATTTATCGGAAACAGTAAATCCAAGATAATAAACGGTAAGCTTGTAACGCCGCGGGGGTACAAAAACGTATGAGGGCGGTAGTATTCTCAGGCACAAGTGACGGACGCAGGCTTTGCGAGGTATTGGCAGCAAGGGGGTATAATGTGACGGTATGCGTCGCTACGGAATACGGCGCGTCACTGGTTGACGAAATACGCGTGCTTGCCGGACGGATGGAGGTTACGGGGATGTGTGATGTGATACGGGACTGTGACATCGTTATAGACGCGACACATCCATATGCCGCACAGGCTACCAGAAATATCAAAACCGCCTGTGAAACCGAAGGGAAAAAATATCTGCGGCTTATACGCGAGGAAACGGATTTTCGGGATTGCATATTTGTAATAGATGCGGCTGCGGCGGCGGAGTATCTTTCGGACAAAAGCGGAGACGTGTTTGTCAGCACGGGGAGCAAAGAGCTTCCGGTGTTTGAGGTGATAGGGAGCAGAGTAAGAGCAAGGGTTCTTGATACGAATGCGGTGCATGAAAAATGCCGTAATCTGAAAATCAGAAGCATATTATATAAACTGCCGCCGTTTTCCTATGAGGATAATATAGCGGATTTTAACGGCTGCCGTTATCTTGTGACAAAGGACAGCGGCAAGGCAGGAGGCATAGAAGAAAAGCTCCGCGCTGCCAAAGCGCTTGAGATGGAGGTTATTATGATACGCCGTCCCAAGGAGGGCAGAGAGGGATATACCTTAGAGGAGCTTATAGATAAATTACAGGGTGATAGCAATGATATTGATAATAGGGGGAGCATACAACGGTAAAACGGAGTTTGCAAAATCGCTTGGTGTTCCCGATACAAAAATATTGTATAACGCGCATGAAAAAATAAAACAGCTTATGCGTGAAAACAAGGATGTTGAGGCTGAATTTAAAAAAGCGCTTGATGGAATAGAGTTAATAACCTGTGATGAAATAGGTCTCGGAATTGTACCTGTTGATAAATTTGAGCGTGACTGGCGCGAAAAAACAGGCAGGCTTATTTGTGAAACAGCGAAAAAAGCGGATGCTGTTTACCGCGTGTATTACGGTATACCTCAGAAGATAAAGGGATAATAAATATGTGGATAATATATTCATGCTGCGGGCTTACGCTCGGATTTATTCTTGATATGCTCATAGGCGATCCGCAATGGCTTTATCATCCTATACGGCTTATAGGAAAGCTGATTTCCGTATCGGAAAAAAGCCTGCGAAAGCGTTTTTCAGACACCCCGGAGGGTGAGCGCGCAGCCGGAACGGTAATGGTGATTTTTGTATGTGCGATTACATTTTTGACAGCGGCTGCTGTTTCCGCTGCGGCATATGTGATTAACGCTTATCTGTATATTGCGGTTGAGGGCATAATGTGCTGTTTTCTGCTCGCCGCAAAATCGCTTAAAACCGAAAGCATGAAGGTGTATAAGGCATTGCTGCAAAACGATGTTGAGGGCGCGCGGTATGCGGTTTCAATGATTGTAGGGCGCGATACCTCTGTGCTTGATGAAAAGGGAATAATTAAAGCGGCGGTGGAAACTGTTGCGGAAAATACCTCCGACGGTGTTGTCGCTCCGATGATATTTACGGCAATCGGCGGCGCGCCGCTTGGATTTTTATATAAGGCAATTAACACTATGGATTCAATGGTGGGATATAAAAATGATAAATACATAAATTTCGGAAGAGCTGCGGCAAGGCTTGATGATTTTGTGAACTTCCTGCCGTCAAGAGCATCTGCGCTGCTGATGATAGCCGCGTCATTCATATTAAGGCTTGATTATAAAAACGCGGCAAAAATTTTCAGACGCGACCGTCTGAAGCACGCAAGCCCAAACAGCGCCCAGACTGAGGCGGTATGTGCCGGAGCGCTTGACGTAAGACTTGCAGGAGATGCGGTATATTTCGGAAAGGTGTATAAAAAGGATTTCATAGGCGATGATATACGTCCCATTGAAAATGAGGATATTGCAAGGGGAAACAGGCTGATGTATGCGGCATCGTTTTTCACACTGATAATAGCGATTGCGGCAAAGCTTGGAATATTTTTATTACTTACTTAGGTGATTTATAAATGAAAATAAGAGTTGGAAGCCGTGAGAGCAGACTTGCGGTAATTCAGAGTGAAATTATAATAAATAAATTAAAAAAGCTTGACCCATCGGTTGAGGTTGAGCTTGTTACAATGAAAACAACGGGTGATAAAATTCTTGATCGCACGCTCGATAAGGTCGGCGGCAAGGGCCTGTTTGTCAAGGAGCTTGACCGCGCGCTGCTTGACGGTGAGGTGGATATAACAGTTCACTCGTTAAAGGACATGCCGATGGAGCTTGAGAGGGGTCTGAGGATCGCAGCGTATTCGGAGCGTGAGGCGGCAAATGATGTGCTTATTTTACGCAGCGGTGAAACAGAGATAGCCGGTGCTATAGGCTGCGCAAGTCTCAGAAGAGCGGAACAGCTTAAAAGGCTTTATCCGGGAGTTGAGATCCGACCTGTGCGCGGAAATGTGCTTACAAGGCTTAAAAAGCTTGACAGCGGCGAATACGGAGCGCTTGTTCTGGCAAAGGCGGGAATTGCGCGTCTGGGACTTTGTGACAGGATAAGCCGTGAGTTTTCTGTGGAGGAAATTATTCCGGCGGCGGGACAGGGAATTATGGCGGTTGAAGCGCGCGCGGACTATCACAATGAACTGCTTGACAAGATAAATGATGAGAACGCTGAATACTGCGCTGCTGCGGAGCGGTCGTTTGTAAGGGCGCTTGGCGGGGGGTGCAGTGTTCCTGTTGCGGCATATGCAGAAACAGATGGGATAGGAATAACTGTATGCGGCATGGACGCGCGCTCGGGCGAGATTGTAAGCTGTGTGATCCGCGGTTATGCTGAGGATGCGGAAAAGCTCGGTATACAGCTTGCCGACGGTGTAAGAAGGGAGTCGATGATGCATTGAAAGGCAAGGTTACTTTGGTCGGCGCAGGTCCGGGTGATGAAGGGCTGATTACCGTAAAAGGCAAAGAGGCGCTTCTTGATGCGGAGGTCGTTGTGTTTGACAGGCTTGTGGGCGATGGTATTCTGGGGCTAATCCCGGAGAATGCGGAAAAGATAGATGCGGGAAAGGAAAGCTCGAACCACAAGATACCTCAGGCGGAGATAAATAAAATCCTGCTCGAAAAAGCGCTGGAGGGTAAAAACGTTGTGCGCCTTAAGGGCGGTGACTGCTATCTATTCGGAAGAGGCGGCGAGGAGCTTGAGCTGCTTTATGAAAACAATATTGACTTCTGTGTGATCCCCGGCATAACCTCCGCGCTTGCCGCTGCGGCATATGCCGGAATACCCATAACGCATCGTGACTTTGCGTCATCGGTTCACATAATAACAGGTCACGCAAGGGCGGGAAAGCAGCTTGATATTGATTTCCGCGCATATGCAAGAACAAAGGGGACGCTTGTTTTCCTTATGGGTGTTGCCAATATGAAATATATTGCCGGAGGACTTATAGACTGCGGAATGGACAGGAAAACCCCATGCGCCGTGATTGAGCGCGGAACCACATGGGGACAGAAAAAATATATCGGCACACTTGAAAATATAACGGAAATTGCGAAGGATGCAAAAAGCCCCGCAATAATCGTTGTAGGCGATGTGTGCGGATTAAACAGTAAATATGACTGGTTCAGCCGTCAGCCGCTTTTTGGTAAAAATATCGTTGTGACTCGTCCAAAGGAGAGAGCGGGAACCCTTTCGGATAAGCTGAGAAAAAAGGGCGCTCATGTAATAGAATGTCCGTGCATAAGCCTTAAAAGCCTTATGGATAAGGAGTTGTCGGAAAAAGTACGAAACGAAATAAAGCGGAGCGATATTGTGGTATTTACAAGTCCTACAGGAGTAAATGCTGTTATGCTGGGGCTGTTGTCAATCGGCGCGGACGCAAGAGTATTCGGCGGCGCAAGTATTGCGGCAATCGGAAGCGCAACAGCAAGAGAGCTTTTAAAGTATGGACTTTGCGCCGACTATGTTCCGCAGAATTACAGCGGAGCAGAGCTCGGCACACTGCTTGCAAAAAGCTGTACCGAAAATGAAAGACTGCTGCTGTTACGCGCGGAGGTAAGTAGCAGAGGTCTTAACAGGATAATTGAGGAGGCAGGACTGAGCTATAAGGAGCTTGCGGTGTACAGGACAGAGGAAAACAGTGCCGTTGATTTAACAGAGGAAATAAACAGCGGAAAAGTAGATTATGTGACCTTTACAAGCGCGTCAACAGTGCGCGGCTTTATGAGGGGACATAAAAACATAGATACGGATAAATTCTGCGGTGTGTGTATAGGAAGCGCTACGGCGGAGGAAGCGGAAGGGTACGGGATAAAATATATCGTATCCGAAAAGGCAGAGCTTGACAGCCTTGTGAAAGCGATTGAGGAAAGGGTATGAATATAGAATATATTAAGCCAATGGATATAGAAAAGCGCAGTATGGAGATTATTGCGGAGCGCCTGGGAGACACGGAAATTTCTCCCGAAAACCGTGATGTGCTTATGCGGGTAATTCATACAACTGCTGATTTTGACTATGTTAAAAATCTGAGATTTTCTGAGGGTGCGGCGGAAGCTGGAATTACGGCGCTTAAAAACGGCGCGCATATTGTGACGGATACAAACATGGCTTTTTCGGGTATTAATAAAAGGCTTGTAAAGCAGCTTGGCGGAGATGTGCATTGCTTTATGGCAGATGAGGAGGTTGCGGAGCAGGCAAAAGCGAGGAGGATAACCCGCGCAGCCGTGGCGGTTGAAAAGGCTTGCGCACTGCCCCATACTCTGATATTTGCG
>JBJEIV010000010.1:0-4976 GCA_051877395.1 Candidatus Ornithomonoglobus sp. | reverse complement strand
CTGCCGCGGATGCGGAAAGCCGGTTATTGAGGTGCCGATGGAGTACGGAAAATTCCTCGAGCTTTCCATAAACGACCGCTACAGGCTTGCCTACAGACTCACAAATGAATATGATGCTCTTGCAAAAGAATTATATAATGAAAACGCCGACTGATTCTGAGGTGACACCTCTTAAAATCTGTCGGCGTTATTTTCAGTTTTTCAGATAAGCTTTAAATGCAGTTTCCGCCGCAATAGGGTTTGCGCACACAACCATAACAACCGCGTTTTTATATGTCGTTACATAAGCGCTGTCTATCTTATCCGCCTCCCCGGGTCGATATACAAGATAGTTTGATTTTTTCTGCTCAAGGTAGCTTTCTATTTTTTCGATTACGTCAGACGGATTGCTTGTTTCAATAATTGCAAATTCGTCACAGGTTGACTGCGTACCAACATACATCGTAATCTTTGAATATTCATTCGGATTAAGATACAGCAGCTTTGATGAGGTCGTGTTATCAATTTCGGTAAGAGTCTCCGAAAAAGGCACCTCACGGCATAATACATCCGCAAGCTCTGCTCCCGATACCTCCCTTTTCTTTCCGCAGCCCGCAAAGAAAACGGTACAGAGCAAAATTGAGATAAGTGCATATATTTTCTTTTTCATCATCTTCACTCTCCAATCAGCCTGTATTACCCGTGCTTTTAAGAACATTCACAGTCGGAGTCGGCTCCTCATTATTTACGCTGCTGTTGTCCGCAGCCCGGCTGCCGGTTTCCTCTGCGCCCCCGCTACCATCTGCATTCCCGTCCGTAGTATCTTCCTCACTGTCAATATTCTCCTCGTCATCGTCGGATATATCGGTAATATCCGGTATTTCCGCCTCTGTCTGTGCATAGTTGAGCAGCTTTGCATAGTATGTCTTATTCAGATTCACTCCGTCTGACGAAACTCCGGCAGGCAGATAATTTCCGCCAAGCGCCTCAAAGGAATCCACATAATACACCTTTTCCTGCGCTGCAATAATTTTTAACGCCTTATTATATGCCTTTATAGTTCTTTGTGAATATCCCGAGCCCGCAACGGATGCTGTTTCTGCAATCGGCGGAATTGAAATTATATAGATATTGGCGCTCTGCTGATATGACTTCACCCTTTCAAGCAGCTCCTCATAAGCATCCGCAAACTGAGATGCGTCTCCCCATGAAAGCTCGGTTTCTCCGAAGGAGATAAACACCTTATTGAATTTCTGACTCTTAAGCTGGTCTATAACGGCCATAGAACTGTTGTTTGCGGCCGTTGTATAGACATTGTCAAGGGTTATATGTACACCGGCATAGAAATCCGTATAAGGAAGTATTCCGTACGCATCAATTCCTGCCGCAAGCGCGTTGCCTATAAACACAGAATTATCAAAATAATCGGCATTTACTGATACCTCCGCCTGTGTTCCTGTGTAAACACCGGCGTTTGGCATAACCTCGTTCTGCGAAGTCTGTTCCGCTGCTGCCATATCCTTCGGATCATCCACCTTAACCGGTTTGCTGTTTTTAAGTCCCTTCATGACGATTACGACAACCGCTATTGCCGCCAGAAGGAATACGGCTATTGCAATATTACGGCGCCGCCTTGCGCGCCTTTGACGCTCGCGTCTTTTTCTTTCCTGCTCGCGCAGCCACATACGTCGCGAAACCGCCATACAACTATCCCCTTTCGTGTATTATCTGCTCTTTACTTTTCCTCAAGCACTTCAAGAGCCTTTTTAAGCTGTGTATCATCCTCATGCGGCACACTTGACGCATAGTAATTCTCGTACTCCTCCGGCAGCTTAACCTCATAGTCAGGCTGGATGCCGACACCGTGTATACATACGCCGCTCGGTGTATAGTACTTTGCAATCGTCATAGACATACCTGAGCCGTCATAGAACGGATATACACTCTGAACAATTCCCTTGCCAAAGCTGTTTTCTCCTACGACAACCGCTCTGCCATAGTCCTTTAAAGCGCCGGTCAGTATTTCGGAGGCGCTTGCGCTGTTTCCGTTAATAAGCACCGCCATCGGAATATCAAGCTCTGTTGCATCCGACTTATACTCCTCTCTGTCGCCCTTCTTTGTTTCTGTATAAGTTATTATACCCTCAGGCAAAAGGTAATCGGCAATATCACAGACAACATCCAGAACGCCGCCCGGATTATCACGCAGATCAATTACCATTTTCTCCATACCCTGCTCGCGCAGAGCGTCAACATGCTCCTTAAATTCGGAATAAGTGTTTTCATCCGAACCGGATTCATTCGTATTGAAGCCGGTAATTCTCACATATCCGACGTTATTATCAAGCATTTCCGACTTAACAGAATTTGCGCTGATCTCCTTACGGACAATGTCATAATCCTTTTTCTCACCGTCACGCTCAATCGTAACAGTAACAGAGGTTCCTTCTTTACCTCCCTTTATGGCGCTTACGCACTCATCCATCTGCTCGCCGGAATAATCCGTTCCGTCAACAGCGAGTATATAATCACCGGGTAAAAGTCCAGCCTCGTATGCAGGAGAATCTTCCGTCGGGGCAATAATAATAATCTTGCCTGATTCCTCGTCAATCGAAATAACCACGCCGATTCCGACATAGCTGTCCTCTACTCCTGAAAGGTACGAATCGAACTCCTCAGCGCTGTAATAATGCGTATACGGCTC
This sequence comes from Candidatus Ornithomonoglobus sp., assembly GCA_051877395.1. Classification (GTDB taxonomy): domain Bacteria; phylum Bacillota; class Clostridia; order UBA1381; family UBA1381; genus Ornithomonoglobus. The sequence goes on along the minus strand of JBJEIV010000010.1, from coordinate 2,293 downwards.
ATTCAAGGCCTCAACATAAGCGGCAACTGCATCATCCGCCATCTGTTCCTCGTCATAATCATCATAAAGATAATTATTTTTAAGGTAAGAATTTACTACATTCAGCTTTCTCGTAACCGAATTTGTTGTTCCTGCCGTTGTACCTCGACTTAGGGCATACAATACCGATGTGCCGGAAAACGTTACGGCAGCCGTTATCACTACTGTTATGGTTGTTTTCAAAAATGGTTTCAAATTATAACACCTCTATTAATAATTAAAGGGCTGTCTGAAAGCCGGCTAAGCGTCGAGACAGCCCTTTTATTTATACATCTTCTGTCATATTTTCATTGGATTAGACTGCAGATACTTATGTACCATCATAGCTACCTTGAACACGATCGCCTGATCAAACTTTCTGAGATCCAGACCGGTAAGCTTATAAATTTTCTCAAGCCTGTATACCAGAGTGTTTCTGTGTACAAAAAGCTGTCTTGAGGTTTCACTTACGTTAAGATCGTTTTCAAAGAATTTATTGATCGTAAGAATTGTTTCTTCATCAAGTGTTGTAATATCGCCCTTCTGGAATACCTCCTTGAGGAACAGCTCGCAGAGCTTTATCGGAAGCTGATAGATAAGACGGCCGATACCGAGGTTATTGTAGCTTAATATATTCTTCTCCTCGTCAAATACCTTACCGACCTCAATTGCGATCTGAGCTTCTTTATATGAGTTATTAAGCTCGTCTATATTCGATGCGACCGTTGAAAGACCGATTACAACCGGATAAAGGATCTCCGAATTTACGGTATCAAGAATTGACTTAGCCATTTCCTCAAGCTCATTGCCCCTGAGTGTTTCCTTGAGCTCCTTGATAAGAACAATGTTATTCGAATCAATGTTGATTACAAAATCATGCTCTTTATCGGGATACATATTTCTTACAACCTCATATATACCGCTCTCTCCGGAGCCTGTAGCCTTAATATAGAATACCGCTCTGGGAATATCACAGTCCACATGCAGCTCGCGCGCCTTCTGATGTAGATCAAAGGAAATGAGATTATCAAAAATGATGTTCTGCATGAAGTTTGTCTTATCATACTTTTCATCATAGTAATGACGGACATTATTTGCCGCTACCGCAACGGCATTGCAGCAGTATTTGGCAGTTTCGTCAGTACCCTCTACATACACAACATATTCCGCGTATGGCTTGTTTGACATTGCCCGGATCGTAAAACCATCCTTAAAAAGAAGCTTTTCACTGTTTGACGCAGCGCCTACAAGATCCTCCATTACATCATCCCCCGGCTCAAGACCGTTATATGCAAGAACAAGTCCATGTGAGTCCGCAATACCGAATCTCTTCGGAAAAACCTCCGCCATCTGTGTAACGATATTCTGAAATGCTTTACTTATCATTATATTTATCCTCCGAACAACATATTCCCCAATCCTTCAGGATTGTTTAATCTGTATAATAAATTGCTGAATTTTATACAAAATTATTATACTACATTTGTTTCAAATTTTCAAGCATTTTTTATAAATATATTGTTAATTTTAATTACAAATTCTTACGCGCGGGTTTCTTTGCAGCTCTCCCTACAGCTTGAACTGGCTGTTGTACAGCTCCGCGTAATATCCGTTCTTCCTCATAAGCTCGCTGTGCGTGCCCTGCTCGACAATTTTTCCGCTGTCCATGACAAGGATCAGATCCGCCTCGCGGATTGTTGACAGTCGGTGAGCCACTATAAAGCTTGTTCTTCCCTCCATAAGGCTCCTGAACGCCTTCTGTATTTTAATTTCCGTGCGCGTATCGATTGATGAGGTTGCCTCGTCAAGAATGAGCATCGGCGGCAGACACAGCATAACTCTTGTTATACATAAAAGCTGCTTCTGTCCCTGCGAAAGGCTTCCTCCATCCTCGCCGATCACAGTGTCAAATCCGTCGGGCAGTCTGCGGATAAAGCCGTAGGAGTGCGCCGCGATTGCCGCCCGTCTTATTTCCTCCTCGGTCGCGTCCGGTCTGCCCATAGTGATATTCTCGCGGATCGTGCCGGACTTGAGCCATGTCTCCTGAAGCACCATGCCGTAGGATTTTCTTAGGCTGTGACGCGTTACGTCCCTTATATCCGTGCCGTCCACATCAATTTCTCCGTTATTAACATCATAAAACCTCATAAGCAGATTTATAAGCGTTGTCTTTCCGCAGCCGGTATGTCCGACAATCGCAATTCTCTGTCCCGGCTTTACGCTGAGATTTAGATTTTCAATAAGCCTCTGCTGCGGCGCGTATGAGAAGGAAAGG
>JBJEIV010000009.1:0-4997 GCA_051877395.1 Candidatus Ornithomonoglobus sp. | reverse complement strand
CTTGCCTCCCTCCGAAGCCGCAAGCGGCGTCGCAGGGAGGCTTTAGGCAGGTAAATAATAATTTAGTTTTGAATATATTGATAGATTTCGTCGATCTTCGCTTTGACATCTTCGGAGCAGTCGGGATAGAGATATTCAAGGCGTAAATACAAAGGACTTTCTTTTACGAGATTATCGATGCCTGATATATCATATATATAATTGATCAATACAAGCGCCGATTCATCATATTTTTGCTGGGCTTCATAATTCTCGGAATATAAAATGTAAATATTCCCGCCTGTAAGTCCCTCAGCAACCGCAGCATCAAGCCGCCGCTGCGCCTCGTCAAAATTACCGTCGCGGATGCAGTTTTCAATATCACTCCACCGCCTGTACGCTCTCTCCTCGGGAGAAGATGTTTCTATCGGCCGGATCTGATATGTGGGATTTGCAGGCTCGGGCGAATTGACAGCGTAAATAAAAAAGCTTATAAATACTGTAAGTAATGCGTACAGTATCAGCATAGGAGCGGCTGTAAACGGTTTGTGCATTGCAAGAAGCAAGGAGCGTTTCAGCTGAGATGTGTTTTTATATCGTTCCTTTGCTTTTACCGCGGTACATTTTTTTATCACCGAAGTAAGCGTCCCCTTATATTTTTTCTCATGAATAAAGCTGCCGCCTGTAAGAAGTACATTCATCAGAACACCGATCGCATAAATATCCGTGCGCAAATCCGACTGCCCGAATCCGAATTGTTCGGGAGCGGCATAATTCTGTGTGCCTATAAACTCTGTGTCAACAGACTGACGCTGCTTATGAGTGCGGGCATTGCCGAAGTCGATCAGATAAAACCGATCATCGGGTGTATAGATGATATTCGAGGCGGTAATGTCACGGTGAATAAGATGCTTTTTATGGATCGGCGCGAGGGTGTCGCATAAAAAGCGGACAAGCCTTGATACGAAATACGGAGTGAATTGGTTCCCCTGATCCAGAATCTGTTGAAGTGACAGTCCGTTGATATATTCTTCTATCAGCACAAAATAATCCGCCTCGGGATATATATCAATAATGACAGGCACTCCGCGGAAGCTGTACTTATGCAGCTGCTCGTAAATACGGTATTGTTCGGCGGATATGTATTTTTTTACATAGATATGTCCGTTTGAAATATCTTTTGTGAGCCGTATATTCTTTTTTATATCAAGAAAGTCAATATCGTCATATACTGCCATAAATAATCACCACTGCGAATTACAGACTGCGTAAATATTCCAATATCTCGTCAGCGTTTGTGTCGGGCTTGGCTTTTTTCCATACCTTTTCGATAACGCCCGCATCATCAATGAGATATGTCGCGCGGACAACTCCCATTGATACCTTGCCGTACATTTTTTTCTCCTGCCATACGTCATAAGCCTGAATCGCCTTCAGCTCCGGGTCGGAAAGCAGGATAAACGGCAGACTGTGCTTGTCAGCAAATTTTGTATGCGAGGCTTCGCTGTCCTTGCTTATCCCTATCACGGGTATGCCGAGCTTTTCATATTCATCAAAGGTTCTTGCAAAAGCGCACGCCTGTCTTGTGCAGCCGGGGGTATTATCCCTTGGATAAAAATATACAACAACCCTTCTGCCCGCAAAATCACTCAGCTTGACCTCGTTGCCGTCCTTGTCGTTGAGCGCGATCTCCGGCGCTTTCATTCCAGCCTCTAGCATTTTTCATTTCTCCTTTACAAATACAAATTTATTTTTTTCTGAAAGACTGTCGTCATATTTAAAGCCCAGTCTGTCAAATTTCTTGATTTTCTCCAAATCCTCAATATCATTTTCCGCCATATACCGAACCATTTCCCCGCGCGCCATTTTGACATAAACGCCCTTTTCCTTGATTCTGCCGCCGAGAATTTCGCCGAAAATACAGGTTGTGTACTGTATATCCTCTGTCAGATACTTTGAAACGGTCCTGCTGTACTCGTTTGAGGCAAGGTTCAGAATTACGTTATCATCTGCGGTCAGCTCGCGGTAAATATCGTCACGCCAGTAATCATACAGATTTTTGCAGAAATCGGTTTTCAGTCTTGCCTGCATTTCAAGGCGGTACGGCGTTATGCCGTCAAAGGGTCTTAATATACCGTAAAAGCCGGATATGATTCTCAGATGCTTTTCAATATACTCAAAATAGCTGTCCTCAAATACCTGCGGCGCCATATATTTGTACTGAATACCGTAATAGGACAGAACAGCGGGACTGAGGTCACAGTTCAGATCCATGTATTGATAACGCTCATAATTCAGTGACGCGATTTCATCATTGCAGGCGAGAAGGGCCTTGAGCTCGTCATATGAAAGGCTTTTCAGATATTTTCTCAGATGCTCCGCTTTTTCAATGAAAACAGGCAGCTGCTTCGGTGGAATAACATCGTTATCTGTCAGCATTTTCTTTGCGGGTGATATGATTATCTTCATTGCGAATCTCCTTTATTTTTATTTATAATTATATACGAATAAAGGCGGGATGTCAATATTTCATAAAAAAATCCAAATAAAAATAACGGGCGTCCGAGAGATCCTCAGATGCCCGTCGTATGTAATTTAATCCTTTACAGAGTTTTGCGCTGAAGCGTCATCCTCATTCTGCTCCGGCGCTTCATCGTCTGCCGGAATGAGAGAATCGATCGACATATCGATTTCATCTACCGGTATCAGCTTCTTTATGAAGTCCGGGTCATAAAGCTCTTCTGTTGGGACAACCTCATGCGGTGAGTCAATTTCATTGATGATATCATTGTCTTCGGTCTGCGTCTCTGTCTTTTCGGCTTTATCCTTTAATGAAGCCGCTTTTTCCTTTGCCGTCTTGAGCGCCTCTTCAAGTCTTTTCTTCATTTCGGGATTTCTGCTTATAACAGTGAGAATAACAAAGCCCGCAAGCGCGAGTACCGCGATTATCGCAACCGCAATGACTGCGATCGTACTGCCCGAGACCGGCTCCTTATCATCTTCCTTTGACACATCAGCGGCCGGCTCCTTATCCGGCTTGTCCGTCTGCTGAATAGGACCTACAAACTGAAAAGGTCCGTATTCCTCCTCGCTTACAGCGGAATGCTCGGGCTCCTTTGTGGGCGAGGGGGTCAGGGTTATGATCTCCTTTGTGTTCGCGGCGCTGTCGGCTGAATCACCTGATGAAGAACCTGAGGCTGCGACCGAGGTTGATGCGCCGCCAGAGGATATCGTGCTTTCTCCTGAATGATTTTCGGTAGAACCTGAGGCTGCGGCGGCAACGGAATCACCGCTTGTGAAGCTGAAAAAGGCTGCCTTGCCCTGCATAGCTCTCAGGTGGCTTACATATGCCATTTCAAGCATTGCCGTATCATCGGGCGAGGAGACTATGCTGCCGTCATCGTCCTGCTGCGACATGAGGAAGCTTATCGGCGTCGCGCCGTTTTTTACAAATGCCGAATCAGCGTCCGCATCCGTTCCTATGCTGTCGAGCGCGGCGACAACGTAGGCGGTGTTTGAAATTGTTGTAAAGCCGCCGTCCGACTGCTGGCAGGACGAGAGATATGCAACAGCATTTTCGATCGCCGTATTTGTATTATATTTATAAAGCTCATCATCATGAGCGCCGGAAAGCTGATATTCAATATTTACTCTGGATGACAGCGCGATAATCGATTTTGCCGTTGTGACAATGTCGTTGCCAAAGCTGCCGTTTGACTGCTGCGTGGTAAGAAGCCTTCCCACAAGATTATTTATATCACCCTCGCCTTCGGGGATCGTATAATCTCCGCTGTCAAGGGTTATAATCGTGCCCGCAAGCTCTGATGCGGAGGAGTTGTCCTGCTGCCATGTATACCAGCCGACAAAGGAGTCGCTCAGCCGTTCACCGCACGCAGCAGAGGTCATAACAAGCCGCTGTCCGTCCTGCTGTGTGGTCGGATTGAGCTTTTCGGTAAGCCGCGTATAGGCGGCAAAGTCATAGCTTTTTCCCATTCTTGCCAGTGACATGATATAGAAATCAGAGGCGAGAGAACCCGCCGAATTGCGCGGCGACGCATTCTGCTCATGCCATGCAAACGCCTTTTCGGCGGCGGTTTGTATATCGTACTGTGAGTAAGCCGCATTCGCAGTCACCGATACCAGCATAACAAGCAATGCCGGAACGACTGCCGCAGTTTTCTTCATTAAATCACCCTCTTTAATTATCATATCTGTTATTATAACACACTCCCGACTTTTTGTCAATTCAATAGGTTTAACAAATAAAAGCATGAAAAATGCTTAACCTTGCAGCTCATCGCTTCTATCAATATAATGGGTATGCAGCATTTTTTCTGCCAATTCACTCAGGGGATGACCGTAAAACGTATTATACAGCTCTGTAATTTCGGGATTTTCATGGCTCTTTCTCAGACCAAGCTCCGCGTCACGCCTGTACAGGCTGTCTATTCTGCTTTGCAGCAGAGCGTTTCCTTTGTAGTCCTTATCCTTTGGCTGTCCGCCTCCGCCTATACAGCCTCCGGGGCAGGTCATGACCTCAATAAAGTGATACTGCTTTTTGCCGCTTTTTACCATATCGATCATCTTTCTTGCGCTTGCGGTTCCGTATACAACCGCAATGTTTACATCCATATCGCCTATGCGAACTGTCGCTTCCTTAATATCCTCCATGCCCCTGACAGGCTTCAGCTCAAACAGCTCTGCGGGAGCACTCTCCTTTGTGATAAACTCATACGCTGTTCTTACCGCCGCTTCCATAACTCCGCCCGTATTGCCGAATATAACGCCCGCGCCGCTCGCTTCGCCCATAAGCTTATCATAGTCGGAATCCGGCAGAGCTTTCAGATCAATGTTTTTTTGCTTTGCCCACGTCGCCAGCTCTCGTGTGGTGATAACATAGTCCATATCCCGCATATTCTCAATACCGAGATATTCCGACGCGGCATTCATTTCGTCCCTGCGTATCTCAAATTTCTTTGCGGTACACGGCGTGAGAGCCACATTTACTATTTTTTTCG
>JBJEIV010000008.1:0-5011 GCA_051877395.1 Candidatus Ornithomonoglobus sp. | reverse complement strand
AGAACGCGAAATTTGAAAAATCAGCAGTGGCAAAGGATCAGTACCCGAATCGCCCGGAAATGCTTGAATTTGCGTTTGCCGGACGTTCAAATGTCGGAAAATCATCAATGATAAATAAGGTGCTTAACCGTAAATCGCTTGCCCGCGTATCGGGTACGCCGGGAAAGACGATCACTATAAATTTCTATAATATCGACGAGAAAATTTATATGGTTGACCTTCCGGGCTACGGCTATGCAAAGCGCTCCAAGGAGGAAATTGCCAAGTGGGGCAGGATGATGGAGGATTATCTTGCAAATCGCAAGACGCTTGTTCAGACAATTCTTCTTGTTGACAGCCGCCATACGCCGACACAGCAGGATATTCAGATGGCGGAGTGGATAAGACATTATCACGACCGTCTTATAGTTATCGCGACCAAGATGGATAAGCTCAAAAAGCGTGAGATTGAGGAAAGGCTTGAGGATATTGCCGAGACTCTGGAGCTTACGGAGGACGATATTCTTGTACCGTTTTCTACCGCGGATGACGAGGGCAGGGGAACTGTTATAGATATGCTTGAAATGATGCGTATCGGCGAGCTGGTTCCCTATGAAAATGATGAGGAATAATAGAAAAACAGAGAAAAAAAGCCTTGACATTAATAAGGTTTTCTGTTATAATATAGATATGTTAAGGAAGGCTCCTTAACATATTGAGTTGCTATATATTAGCTCTTCAGAGCTTTTATATAATATAATTTACCTATTTATCTCCCAAAAAAGCGGACACGCAAGTGTCCGTATTTTTTTTCAGATTTTAAATTTTTCAAAAAATTTTTAAAATCTGCAACATTTTAAAGTTTTCAAAAGTGTTATATACAGAATATACATCAGGAACAGGCAGATTTAATCGTCAATTTATATTTTTTTTAAGTCTTGATGTGGACAAAAGAGATATGATATGGTATAATAAAAATGTAATATTTTATATATTAAAGAGATTAATATGAGGAGGAATAGGAATGAAAAAACTGTTATCTACTATCACGGCAGTTTCGCTTTTAGCCGCTTCAACAGCGGGTCTGGGCGTTAACGCAGCCGGATTTAAATTCATCAATACAGGCTTCAGATTTTTTGAAGAGACCGGCGCGGTGCAGCCGACAGCAACAGCTACGGCAACAGCAACAGCAGCCGCAACAATATCTCCGACAACCAAACCTACGGAAAAACCGACAGAGAAGCCGACAGAGAAGCCGACAGAGAAGCCAACGGAGAAGCCGACAGAGAAACCAACGGAGAAACCGACAGACATCCCGACAGAGAAACCGACAGATGTTCCCACAACGGAGCCTTCAGCTACTCCGGCAGCAACCGATGAACCGACATCAACTCCTGAGGTCACTGCAACACCGGAGCCGACACAGGCAGCTGCCGTTACAGGACTTACTCTTAATAAAAAGAGCCTTACACTGGATGAGGGAGAGACCTTTAAGCTTGAAGCGTCAACTGAGCCTGAGAATGCGCCGGACGAGAGTGTAACATGGAGTTCAACAAGTGATTGTGTTAAGGTGGATGCGGACGGCAATGTAACGGCTGTTTCACCGGGTGAGGCGATCGTAAGCGCAACAACGGTGAACAGCAAGTTTGTAGCATCCTGTTACATAAATGTTATCGGCGATAAGGGAACTATAGATCTTGCGGTAACAGAGGGTGTTAAGCAGGTAATTATTACAAAGGACGGATGCTCAACGGAGCTCTCGGCAGGAAAAACTCTTGTTGAAGCAGGTACATATAAAGTATCGGCTGTATGCTATGATGGCTATGAATTAAGTGATTACGACAGTACAGCAACAATTTCAGCCGGCAAGGAAACAGATATATCCGTTTCGGCTGTTAAAACGGCATGTACAATTACGATCCCAAGTATTACCGGTGTAACGGTTACTCCGGTAAACGGAAGCGTATCGCCGGTTGACCGGGGAGGCAGCTACAGCTTTACGATAAGTCTGGGCAGCAGCTATGTTTCAAGTAATCTGGTTGTAAGGGCTAACGGAGATGTGCTTACCGCCCAAAACGGTGTGTATACAATATCCGGTATAAACGATGATGTCGTTATTGCTATTGAAGGTGTTGAGGCAAAGTCATGGGACGCTACGCTTAAATCAGTCACGGTAAAGGGCGAGAAAGCTGTTCTCGGCGCAGACAATAAGTATACCGTAACACTTCCGTACGGTGAAACAACATCTGTTTCGGACATTGTTCCTGTTACAAACGACAGCAAGGCAAATTATACCGTATCAAGCGAAAATAATCAGTATGTAATTACGGTCAAGGCTGAGGACGGAACAACAAACACATATACTCTGGAGGTAACAAATTCAGCAGTAACCGAGATCGATAATTTTAAGCTTGCGATAGCCGCTCTAAAGTTCAGCGATGCAACGCAGACCTCATCGGGGACCTATGATTCACAGGACACGGTAAAGGCAAGCATTGAAACAAAAATCAAGAGCATTGCTTCGGCATATCCTAACGTATCATATGCTATTGAAAACGGTGAATCGCTGGCTCCCGTAAAGGGAACCCTTGCATCACCTACAGGTGTGGACGGATATTATAAATATACTGTAACTCTGAGTGATACATCATTACTCAGCGCTGCAGAGGAGAGAATTATAGATATTACAATAACAATAAACAGCTATGATTATGTTGTTTCTTTGTCAAATATTACAGTTACAACAACAACAATGACGATCAAGAATCTTGACAGCAATTGCGAGATCGCGCTGTTTACTACCGGAGGGGGTAAGCTCAGAGCATGGACATCACCTACAAACGGTACTATTACCTTCAGTAACCTTGCAGGCGGTGAAACATATGTTGTTAAAATGAGAGCAGCAGGTTCAAGTGATGTGCCTGCAACAGGAACAAGTATAACGATGCAGGAGTCAAAATCAAGGGGCACATCAAAGTATTATACGGTAACCTTTGACGAGGGTGAGCACGGTCAGATCGTTTCGGGCAAGGCGAAGCAGACCGTAAGACTTACGGGAGTACCGGATTACCCGCAGATACAGGCGGATGACGGTTATGTATTCAAGGGCTGGTCGAGCAACGGCGTACTGGTTACTAATCCTAAGACATATTTCATAAGATCGGCAACCTCATTTACCGCGATTTATGAAAAATCATCAGGCACCACATACAGCTCGAGCACGACGGTAACAACGACACAGCCGACCACTGTACAGGGCGCGTCATCAGCTGCTGTTGTACACACCTTCTATGATGTTCCCGAGACCAGCTGGTACTACAACAGCATCTCTGATATATGCAAGAAGGGTTATATGAACGGAACCTCAAACGGCATGTTTGAGCCGGAGACAACGCTTACAAGAGCAATGCTTGTAACTGTTCTTTACAGATACGCTTGCGAGCCGAATGTTGATATGAGTTCAGGCTTTGCGGATGTTCCGGACGGAACATGGTACAGCGACGCTGTAACATGGGCTGCGGATGCCGGTATTGTAAACGGTACATCAAACAATATGTTTGAGCCGGACGCCAATATTACACGCGAGCAGCTTGCGGCTATTATGTACAGATATTCCGATGCGTTCGGATATGATATTTCCGCATCGGGCAATATTATAAAATATGCAGACTCGTCAAAGATTTCAGACTGGGCGCAGACCGCGCTTATCTGGACAACAGGCGCCGGAATTATAAACGGTAAGGACGGCAATATGCTTGATCCGCAGGGCAACGCCACACGCGCCGAGGCGGCAACCATTATCGAGAGATTTGACAGCTATATTAACAGCTGACGATAAAAACAGGAAGAGGAAGGAACAGGTCATAGTGCCTGTTCTTTTTTTATCTTCCGGCGCATATACATTTACAAAGAATGTTTCAGGAGGTATAACATGGAGCTGATAAGAGATACTATAAGCGTTTGCGAAACCGCGGCCAGAGGGACAACTCAGGCTATGGCGGACGGGGATATTATTGTACCGGATGTGAAGCCGGATATATTAAAAATTTTACAGGTGGACGCGGATGCGTGCGTTACAGATAAATATATTGAGAACGGCAGACTTGTAATAAACGGGAGAGTTGATTATAAGGTGCTTTACATACCGGATAAGGAAAACGTAAGAATAAAGAGCATACTCACGTCTATGGAATTTAAGCAGGTTGCCGATGCCGGAGGAGCGGATGCGGATGCAAAGCCTGTTATTAATGTTTCTGTTGACAGGGTTGAGTTCAGCGCGGTAAATTCAAGAAAGCTGAGGCTGCGCGCCGTGGTGGGGATAGACTATGAGCTGTGCAGGATCACGGAAACGGATATATGCACCGATGTGGAGGAGGAATCAGCGGAGCTGAAAAAGCAGAAGATCAATTTTGAAAATACAGTGGATATTTCAGACCATGATTTTACTCTTAAGGAGGCGCTTGAGGTGCCGTCCGGTCAGACCTCAATATCGGAGATACTGAAAACCGATGTCAGAATTTCCGACACAGAGTATAAAACGGTGACGGGAAAGGTGATAGTAAAGGGAAACGCGGGAATATGCGTGCTGTATACGGATGAGGACGGCGAAATAAAATACATTGAGGCAGAGCTTCCGTTTACAGAGGTGTTTGACGCTGAGGGTGTGGGAGAGGACACGATCTGCGATATTGACTATTCCCTTATGAGAGTAATGTGCGAGGCGCAGCCCGACAGCGACGGAGATATGAGAGTCGCAGAGCTTGATATAGATATTGAGGCGACAATAAGGGGAGTGGAGCTTGAGCAAAAGGAGATATTAAGCGACTGCTTTATACCGTACAAAAACACAAAGTGCGAAACAGAGAGGATAAGGCTTACCGAAACCGTTGAAAGACCGTCGGTACAGAATACTTTAAGAGAAATAATTGACTTTCCGTCAAATATCCCCGGTGTAAGAGGTGTTTATAATGTTATGACGAACGCGTCCGTTTCAAAGGCGGAGCTGCAGAGGAACAGAATAATCTGCGAGGGA
>JBJEIV010000007.1:0-5026 GCA_051877395.1 Candidatus Ornithomonoglobus sp. | reverse complement strand
ACTGCCCCATACTCTGATATTTGCGATAGGAAACGCGCCGACAGCGCTTATAAAGCTTGATGAAATGATAAAGCTGCATAAGGTAAAGCCGAAGCTCATTATAGGCGTTCCGGTTGGCTTTGTAAATGTGGTTGAGGCAAAGGAAATCATTATGCAGAGCGGTGTGCCGTATATTGTGGCGGCGGGAAACAAGGGCGGCAGCAATGTCGCCGCGGCAATCTGCAACGCGCTGATTTATAAAATAGGACGATAGTTTTTGAATAATCAAGGGGAATTTTACATGAAACACGGAAATTCAAAGAAGGCAATTCTTGTAGTGAGCTTTGGAACCAGCTACAACGATACCAGAGAGGCAACAATAGGAGCGATAGAAAAGGCAATCGCCGCGGCGTTTCCTGATTATGAGATAAGAAGAGCGTTCACAAGCGGTACAATTATAAAAAAGCTTAAAGAGCGCGACGGCATAGAAACAGATAACGTAGAGGAGGCATTGGAAAGGCTGCTATCGGACGGATATAATACCGTAATAGTTCAGCCGACACATGTAATGAACGGCAGCGAGTATGACGGGATGATAAAGCTCTGCGCTCCGTTTGAGGACAGGTTTGAAGCGATAAGCTACGGCAGACCTATGCTCACCTCGGTTGAGGACTATGAAGCGGCTGTCAAGGCTGTCGCGGCGGAAACTCCCGAAATGACGGCTGACGATACCGCGGTTATCTTTGTCGGACATGGTACAGAGCATTTTGCGAATGCCGCATATTCGGCTCTTGCGTACCGCTTTCAGGCAGAGGGTTATAAAAATACATTTGTAGGCACCGTTGAGGCATATCCCGATCCGACGGATATAAAATCAAAGCTTGCGCAGGCGGGTATATCAAAGGTGGTTCTTCTTCCGTTTATGATTGTCGCAGGTGATCACGCGGTAAACGATATCTGCGGTGATGAGGATGGCTCATGGTATACGGAGCTGAAGAAGGAAGGCTATGTGGTGACGGGAATTAAAAAGGGTCTCGGAGAGTACAAGGGTCTGCAAAAGCTGTTCGCAGACCATGTACGGGCGGCTATAGACGGCAGATCACCTGATTGAATCTATATGCTTTTGATTAAGTTTTCTATAGTCAATGCAATGAAGAAAACTTAGTCAAAAGAGGTCTTAACCGCTTGCATTAAGTACGATTAAAATACAGGGTACTTAATGCAAGCTATATATCTAAGCGTTTTTCCAAGCAGACTAATCGGACATCGGGGATCCCGTTAAATATGCACGGAACAATATCAGCCTCCGTATAGCCCAGATGACTGTACAAGCGGCGCGCAGGCTTGTTAATCGCATTTGTATCCATACGAAGATACGGGCAGTTGTTTTCTAAAGCATACTGCTCATAGTATTTCACAAATTCCGTGCCGTATCCTTTGCCGGAAAAAGCGGGATCCACCACAAGCGTGTGCAGAACCATAATCCGGTTATCGGGAGCGTTTTTATTTTTCCATGAGGCATTTTTATATTCGGGGACCTGTTCCCGGTTAATTCTTGCCGCCGCTGTGATAATTCCATCATTTTCGGATACAAACAGTTCTCCGGCGCGAAGCGCTTCCTCCGCTGTTTTTCTTGTGGGATAGACGCCGCGGATCCAGCCGATCTCGGCTTCTCCCATATCCTGTTTAAGAAGCAGCGCGTTATAAATTTCTTCTATGCGGTCAATATCTTCTTTTGTTCCTTTTCTTATCATAGTTATTTCCGTTCTTATTTTGATTTATATAATATCATATTATAGTATATTCAGTCCCTCAAGCAGTATCTTTATACCTAAAAGGATAAGGATGCAGCCGCCGATAAATTCCGCTTTGGATTTGTATTTTGAGCCGAATATGTTTCCGACCTTAACACCTGCGGCTGAAAGCAGGAAGGTTGTGCAGCCTATTGAGAGCACGGCGAATATCAGATAGCCGATAGTCTCAATAAGAAATGCAAAGGTGATACCGACAGCGAGCGCGTCAATGCTTGTTGCAACCGCCATAAGCAGCATTGTTTTAAAGCCGAGTGATGCGTCCGCCTTCTCTTCCTCACCTGAAAGAGCTTCCTTGATCATATTGCCTCCGATTATTCCGAGCAGAATGAATGCAACCCAGTGATCAACGGAGGTAATATATTTTGCGAAAGCCGAGCCTAAAAAATATCCTATCGTAGGCATCAGCGCCTGAAAGCCGCCGAACCATGCTCCGACTATTGCCATATGCCTTAGCTTCAGATTAGGTGTTGCGAGTCCCTTGCATACCGAAACGGCGAAGGCATCCATAGATAAGCCAATCGCCAGTAATAATAATTCTACTATTGTCATTTTCTGTGTTCTCCTCTGGATTTAATTTCTATAAATCTCTGTTCTGCAAAAAATAATTATACCATACCATACAAAGTTTGTCAATTATATGATCATGCTAATATAATTTACCCATACCTTACTTTATAATATGATATATTCGTCAAAACTAACAAACAATTAGTCAAAATCTTATAAAATTTGTTAAATTTAAGTAAAATACTTGATTATTTCCCGGAAATGTAATATAATGATAGCTAAGATATATGATGACTGGAAGGGATTTTATGATAAAAAGAATTATATGTACAGTGCTGGCATGCGCTGTACCTATGACTATGAGCCTGCCGGTTTTGTCGGCTGAGCAGAAGGGTATGCTTCTTCACTACAGCTTTAATGATATGGATAACAGCGGAGTGGTAAAGGACGAAAGCGGCAGAGGCAATGACGGAAAAATTTACGGAGATGCGGTTGAGGAATACGGAAGGATTCATTTTGACGGTGCGGATGATTATATTAAGCTGCCGGATGCGCTTCTTCAGAATGAAGATGAGGTTACGATTGCAATAAATGTCTGCCCGGAGTTTGATACCCTGCATTATTTTACATGGAATTTCGGAACAAGCGCCACGGAGGGCTATATGTTCCTTAATACGTCAAGACCGGATGCAAAGCTGAGATTTGCGATAACTCCCGCAAGCGCGGATAAGGAGCAGTCGCTTGTTTCGGAGGAGGATATTAAAAAGGGTACATGGAGCAATGTAATTGTCACAATCAAGGGCAGGGAAGGCGTAATGTACCGTGACGGAGTTAAGGCGGCAGAAGCCACCTTTGATATCGCGCCTCGGGAGCTCGGGGCAACAACACAGAACTGGATAGGCCGCTCTCCGTACGGTGACGCGCTTATGCAGGGATATATTGACGATTTCAGAATATATAACTATGCGTTATCGGAGGATGAGGCTAAGGCGCTTTCGGATGAATACGAGGCGGAGCTTAATGACGGAATTACTTCTGCATTGTATGAGAGCGGAATAAAGAATGTTATTAAAGAAGATATTACTTTACCGACAGAGGCGGCGGGGGCCGCAATCAAATGGAGCAGCAGCAATGAGGCTGTTATATCGTCTGACGGTAAGGTTACAAGACCAAAAGAGGGCGAGTATGCCGCAGGAGTAACGCTCACGGCGGAGATAACAAAGGACACAGAGACACAGATAAAGACCTTTAATGTGTCGGTACCGCCTGAGGGCGGAGGAACCTACGGTCTGAACATAACAGGCGAAAGGGGAGCGGATATAAATCCCGATATGGTAGGTTTATTCTTTGAGGATATAAATTATGCCGCGGACGGCGGACTGTACGCTGAAATGGTTGAGAACCGTTCCTTTGAAGCGATGTATGCGGATAATAAGACCTTTGACCCGCAATATGACGGCGGCTGGGCATGGCATGAATATCCGTATGGGGACAGCGCAAAGGAGCTTGTGTTAAAAACTGACGAGCCGCTTAATGAGAACAACACGCATTACCTTGAGTTTGACGCGTCACGCGGCAGCTTTGCAAACGCGGCATATGACGGACTGGCGCTGAAAAAAGGCATGGTATATCACGGTTCGTTTTATGCCAAAACCAAGGACTATACTGGAAATGTAAGGATAAGCGCGGTAAAGGACGGAAAGACCGCGGCATCGGCAGAGGTTGAAAAGCTTACAGATGAATGGACAAAATACAGCTTTGACATGACAGCGGCGGAGAATGTACGCGGCGCGGAGCTTGTTGTGACGCTTGACGGAACAGGTACGGTCGATTTCGATATGATTTCGCTTATGCCGGATGATGCAGTAGACTGGGTATTCCGCAGGGATTTAGCGGAAATGCTAAAAGCTATAAATCCGGGCTTCCTGCGTTTCCCGGGAGGATGTGTGATCGAGGGTTATAATCTCGATAACCGTTATAAGTGGAAGGACAGCATAGGTCCTGTTGAGGAGAGAAAAGAAAACTGGAACCGCTGGGATCTGCATACAGACGGTTATAACCATTACAACCAGACCTTGGGACTTGGCTTCTATGAGTATTTTAAGCTTTGCGAGTACCTTGAATGTGAAGCGATACCGGTTGTAAATGTGGGAATGGCATGTCAGTTCCAGACAAACGAA
The DNA here is from genome assembly GCA_051877395.1 of Candidatus Ornithomonoglobus sp. Lineage (GTDB taxonomy): Bacteria > Bacillota > Clostridia > UBA1381 > UBA1381 > Ornithomonoglobus. Next base: position 546 of record JBJEIV010000007.1, on the reverse strand, counting down.
ACCGTGCCGATTGACAGCGCGGAGCTTGAGCAGTACATACAGGACGCGCTTGATCTGATTGAATTTGCCAACGGTGACGTTACCACTGAATACGGCGCAATACGCGCTGAAATGGGACATTCGGAGCCGTTCAACCTCACAATGCTTGGAATAGGAAACGAGCAGTGGAACACAGAGGAAAATCAGTTCAGAAAGCGCTATGAGGCTTTTGAAAAGGCGATACATGAGAAATACCCGGATATAAAGCTTATCGGTACAAGCGGACCGGATGTAAATTCGGCGGCATGGCGCGGAGCGTGGAGCTGGATAAAGGCAAAGGAAGCGAAAAACGACAATTTTGTTTATGCCGTTGACGAGCATTATTATATGACGCCGGAGTGGTTTTTGCAGAACACGGAATTTTATGATAACTATGACCGCGGAACATATGTGTTTGCGGGAGAATACGCGTCACGAACAAGGAACCTACCGAATGACCCGGAGGCGAACACGCTGTACACTGCGCTGACCGAGGCGGCATATTTTACGGGGCTTGAAAGAAATTCC
>JBJEIV010000006.1:0-5032 GCA_051877395.1 Candidatus Ornithomonoglobus sp. | reverse complement strand
CCTTCTGCATCGCCTCTCTTATAAGAGCGTCCGTCTTTGTGTCAACCGCGCTTGTGCTGTCGTCAAGAATAAGGATCTTCGGCTTTTTAAGCAGCGCCCGCGCTATACAAAGTCTCTGGCGCTGACCACCCGAAACATTTGAACCGCCCTGCTCAATATATGTATCATAGCCGTCGGGGAAGGTGTCGATAAACTCATCGGCGCACGCCGCGCGGCATGCCTCTTTTATCTCCTCATCAGTCGCATCCTCATTGCCCCAGCGCATATTTTCCTTAATTGTGCCCGAGAACAGGACATTCTTCTGAAGAACCATCGCAACGCTGTTGCGAAGCGTTTCAATGTCATAATTTCTTACATTGCGCCCGCCGACGGTGACTCTGCCCTCCGTAACGTCATAAAGACGCGGAATAAGCTGAACCAGCGACGACTTGCCCGAGCCTGTGCCGCCGATAATTCCGACAGTGGAGCCGGACGGAATTTCAAGATTTATATTTTTAAGCGAGCGGGAGTGACCGGGATAGGCAAAGGATACATGGTCAAAATGGATTCTTCCGTCTATCACATACTTTGCCGCGTTGTCCTTGTTCTTTATCTCGCTTGTCGTATCAAGTATCTCGCTTATACGCTCCGCGGACGAGCGCGCCATTGTAACCATTACAAATACCATTGAGAACATCATAAGGCTCATAAGTATCTGCATTGTATATGTAAACATACTGGTCAGGTTACCTATCGTAAAGCTCGTGTTGTTTCCGTCTACAATAAAATGCGCGCCGAACCAGAAAATAACCATCATACACGCGTATACGCACAGCTGCATGGTCGGAGCATTGAACGCCAACAGCTTTTCCGCTCTCGCTGAATATTTATAAATATCCTCCGCCTGCTCGTTGAACTTGTTCTCCTCATGCTTCTCCCGCACAAAGGACTTTACTACCCTTATACCGTGAAGGTTTTCCTGTATTACGTTATTCAGTTTATCGTATACATGAAACATTTTTTCAAATATCGGATGAGCCGTTGTCATTATCTTAAACAGAACAAAGCCGAGGATCGGCATTATTATAAGATAAACGACCGAAAGCTTAGCGTTGACCCCGAACGCCATAATCAAAGCGCAAATCATTGTTATAGGGCTTCTTACGGCGATACGGATAATCATCATGTACGCATTCTGAATATTTGTTATGTCCGTTGTCAGACGCGTAACAATTCCGCCTGTTGAAAACTTATCGATATTTGCGAACGAAAACTTCTGCACGCGCTTAAACATATCAAGACGCAGATTCTTCGCAAAGCCCGCCGATGCCGTCGCCGCAAGTTTTCCGGCAAGCGCTCCGAACAGCAGCGCAAGACAGGCGCAGATGATCAATACAATTCCGATTTTCATAACATAATTCATGTCGCTTATATTGTCTATAAGCTTCGCCATGAGAAACGGAATAAGTATTTCCATAATTACCTCCAGAATAACAAAAACAGGCGTCGCCACAGACACTGCTTTGTATTCCCGGATTGAGCCCATAAGCTTTTTTATCATGTGTTTCCTCTCCTTTCCGCAAGTAATATGCTTATATAATATGCTTAACATAAAACTTACCATAACTTTTATTGTATTCTTATTCAAATGAAGTGTCAAGTAGATTGAAGGATTGTTCACATTTTGTTTATAATTTAGAAATTTTTCGGTTTTTTGCAAAAAACGCAATATTTTTATAAGCTGAAAAGTGTTATATGTCAAACTATATAGCTTGTATTAAGTACCCTGTATTTTAATCGTACTTAATGCAAGAGGTTAAGACCTCTTTTGACTAAGTTTTCTTCATTGCATTGACTATAGAAAATTTAGTCAAAAGCATATAATATCATATAGTATATATTCAAGGGTAAATTATATTGCATACGATGAATTATCGTTCTCCATATCCATCGGGGCTGTATCAAAACTAAATTATTGTTTAGCGGCTGACTCTTGCCCCCCTTTTTTAGAATTGCCGCAGGCAATTATCAAAAAGGGGGACAAGAGATTTTGGGGCGCACCGCAGGTGTATGCCATAAAACAATAATTTATAGCTGAACCATAAGCTTTTTTACTCCGTATATTGGCACACCGCGTATGCGCCCGGGGCATATATATCATCAATTACAACGCTGATTGACACAGAAGCCTCTCCCGAAATTACAGTAGATACAGTTTGATTGAATGTCATTACAATATTACCGACAAAAAAAGGCTGCAACCCATTATAGGATGCAGCCGATCGGGCATATGATAAAATCACTTAGCCATCTGAGCTTTGCGTCTCCGCTTTTCAGTGGATTTGCCGATTAAGATATTATACTTTCTTTGTATGAATATAATAGCTTATTTTGTGATTTTTGTTAATACCCAAAAATACTTTCAGTTATTTTACACAATTTTCCTTAATTATTTGCTTATTGCTCTTCTCTTTGCTTTAAGAGTCGTTGATTCCTTATACGGACGAACGAGGAGATATACAAACGCAATTACAAGAATTATTGCAGCGATCGTGCCGATACCGAAGCCGCCGCCTGTAAAGAGCTTGCCGAACTGGAAGATGCAGAGGGCTACAACATAAGCAAATATGCACTGATAGCCGATCGCAAACCAGGTCCACTTAGCGTTGTTCATCTCACGTCTGATAGCGCCGATTGCCGCAAAGCACGGAGCGCAGAGAAGATTGAATACGAGATATGAATAAGCCGCAAGCGCTGTAAAGCCGATTGTCGGGTCCTGGAGCGCTGTCCATATCTGGAAGCCGTTCTCCGCAACCTCATCCATACCGCCGTAAAGTATACCGAAGGTACCGACAACATTTTCCTTTGCGATAAGACCTGTAACAGCCGCAACCGCCGCTCTCCAATGACCCCAGCCGAGCGGAGCAAATATCGGGGCAAGGATGCTTCCGACCTTGGCAAGAATCGAGTTATCCATATCCTCAACCATTCCGAAGCCGCCGTTTTCGATACCGAAGCCCTGGAGGAACCAGATAAGGATTGTAGCAAGAAGGATAATTGTACCCGCCTTCTTGATGAACGACCAGCCGCGCTCCCACATGCTTCTTAGCACATTGCCCACGGTCGGCATATGGTATGCCGGAAGCTCCATAACGAACGGAGCCGGATCGCCCGCAAACATCTTAGTCTTTTTAAGAATGATACCCGAGCATACGATTGCCGCGATACCGACAAAATATGCGCTCGGCGCAACCCACGCCGCGCCGCCGAACAATGCGCCCGCGATAAGCGCGATGATCGGGAGCTTTGCTCCGCACGGAATGAAGGTTGTTGTCATGATCGTCATACGGCGGTCACGCTCGTTCTCAATTGTTCTTGATGCCATGATACCCGGAACGCCGCAGCCTGTTCCGATAAGGATCGGAATGAATGACTTACCCGAAAGTCCGAAGCGTCTGAAAATTCTGTCCATGATGAACGCTATACGCGCCATATAACCGCAGGATTCAAGGAACGCAAGGAATATGAACAATACAAGCATCTGCGGAACAAAGCCGAGAACCGCGCCGACACCGGCAACGATACCGTCAAGGATAAGGCTGTTAAGCCAGTCTGCTGTTCCGAGCTTTTCAAGTCCTGCCTCAATGATTACCGGAATACCCGGTACCCATACGCCGTAATCCGCCGGATCAGGTTCATCGCCCGCTTCCTCAAGCATGGCGGCAGCCGCGAGGTATTCGTCAACAGTTACATTTTCTATTGTTTCCTCTACCGCGCCTTCATCATCATAAACCTCAACCGTTATTGAAAGCTCTGCCGCTTCTTCGGGATCAATACCCGCTTCTTCAGCCGCCGCTTCAAAATCGTCAACTATAGCTGAATTTGCCGCTACATTGTACTGCTCGCCCCAGTCCTCAACAGCCTGCTCATAAGACGAGGTGCCTATTCCGAATAAGTGCCAGCCGTCGCCGAACACTCCGTCGTTTGCCCAGTCTGTAAAAATTGTACCCACTGTTGTTACCGAGATATAATATACGATAAACATTACAACCGCGAATATCGGCAGCGCAAGAATTCTGTTTGTAACGATCCTGTCTATCTTATCCGATGTGCTGAGCTTCTGTCCGCCCTTCTTTTTAAGGCAGCCGCTGATTATTGATGAAATATATGTATAACGCTCATTTGTGATAATACTCTCTGTATCATCATCCATTTCTTCCTCTGCTCTTGCGATCACATCGCTGACATCAGGAACCGATTTGAGTGTCTCTCCTATCTTATCATCACGCTCAAAAAGCTTGATTGCATAGAAACGCTTCTGCTCCTCTGCTTCATCAGTAAGCCTTGCCGCGATCTCAGCTATATAGCCTTCGGCCTTCTTGCTGAAATTGTGCGCCGGAACAAGCTTCTTACCCGACTTTGCCGCCTCAACAGCCTTTGCCGCCGCTTCCTTTATTCCCGTGCCCTTCAATGCCGATATCGAAACGACCTCGCAGCCGAGAGCCTTTGAAAGATTTTTGAAATTTATAGTATCGCCGTTCTTATTGACAACGTCCATCATGTTGACCGCCATTACAACCGGAATACCAAGCTCTGTGAGCTGTGTTGTAAGATAAAGGTTTCTTTCAAGGTTGCTGCCGTCAACAATATTGAGAATTGCATCCGGCTTCTCGTTGATAAGATAATTTCTTGCAACTACTTCTTCAAGCGTATACGGCGAAAGTGAATAGATACCCGGAAGGTCTGTAATGATTACATCCTTCTGACCCTTGAGTCTGCCCTCTTTCTTTTCTACTGTAACGCCCGGCCAGTTACCTACGAACTGATTTGAGCCTGTGAGCGCGTTAAACAATGTGGTTTTACCGGAGTTCGGATTACCGGCCAACGCTATTGTTACTGACATTTCAATAATTCCCCTTTCCAATTGGTTATGACAGCACTGCGCTTATCTGAGCTATGCTGTTTTTACTATTTTTGCATATTCCTAAAATCCGTTAGAATTTGCTAACCGGACTGTAAAAAAATTTGAGATGATCACTGAACCTCAATCATC
>JBJEIV010000005.1:0-5046 GCA_051877395.1 Candidatus Ornithomonoglobus sp. | reverse complement strand
CACCTGATTTTCTGTAATCAGGCATCGGATACAAATTCCGGATGACAATCCCCTTTAATGGCAGAAAATCAATATCTGCTTCTTCGAATATCTCACAAAGACACTCATATTCAAGTGCCTGAGTAGCTTCTACCATTATCTGAATCTCATATGCTGTCCTGAACTGCTTCATTATCTCTGTCGGAACATTTATTTTTAAATCACGCAGTCCGACATAAAGCATATTTTCCACACCGTGACTTCTGCCGAATGCGAAAAGCTTCTCAAAATCAACATTCTCCGGCAGCTCCGGCACATCTCCATTAAGTACATAACGGATCAATTTAATTGTATAATCGTATATCTGTTCCATTATGTACTGCTCCTTTTCAGCATGAACCGTCACCCTTTAAAACCGCGGGGATGGTCTTTAGTATTATCTTCAAATCGACCCATGCATTTCTTTCATTTATGTAAGCGTTATCCAGACGCATCCATTCATCAAAATCTATATCACTCCTGCCGCTGCACTGCCAGTAACAGGTTAATCCCGGCTTTACACTAAGGCGGCGCATTGCATATTCATCATACTGCATAACCTCATGCCCCAGCGGCGGACGCGGTCCTACTACACTCATGTGTCCCAATAATATATCCCATAATTGAGGCAGCTCGTCAATTGAGTATTTGCGGATAAACGCTCCAACCTTTGTGACACGCGGGTCATGCTCCATTTTAAACACCGGCCCATCCATTTCATTTTGTTCAAGCAGCCCTTTCTTCATTCTATCTGCTCCTAAACACATAGAACGGAATTTATGCATTTTATACAGCTTACCGCCCTTGCAGACTCTCGTCTGCGTATATATTGCAGGTCCGCCATCCTCTAATTTTATTGCGATTGCCACTATTGCAAACAGCCATGACAACAGAACAAGCGCAATCGATGATGCCGCTATATCAAATACCCTCTTAAAGAAATCATAAACAGGTTTCTGTTCTTCCTTTGGTAATGGTTTGCACTTAACATGTATGTTTTTCCATGCAGCCGGGTAATTTTCTTCTATTTTATTTACCGAAGCTCTCTGTGACATCATTTTCTCTCCTTTTGTAAACCCCTAAATCAGTCCAAAACATTTATACCGTTGCCGCCCAGTCCACTCCTATTTCCAACAGCCTCACCTGTTGCTCGGGCTTCATTCTACCCTCCCGAAAGCATTTCCGCTGGTTACCAAGCCAAACCGCAACACGCTTTTCTTCCGAATTCTCAGACATGGTTTTAGGCTGACTGCATCCGTGTGTCTCATAAAATATCTTTGCTTTTTCAAAGTTAATTTCCCAGGTTGTCTTTTTCTCCCACACCATGCCTATGGCATTAAGTATCTTTATCTTTTCGGCAGAAAGCTCATTTGACCTATACGCCTCTCTTTGGGCATATACCCATGCGCCTAATCTGAACCCATCTGCTGTGGTATATTTTTTCAGCATATTGAGATCGCCGTTTTCTTTGTAATATTGGCGGGCATACTCAAGACCCTTGTCCCAATAAGATTTTATTTCCCATGTAAAGCCTATCTTATCAAGCAAAGCTATCTGCTCTGTTGTAAGCTCATTATTTTTTCTTTTTTTTCTTTGCATTTTCAGCCAGTTAGCAAGGTTAGTACCGCTTTGGCCTATATAATTCTTGTTAACAGCAAGACTGCCGTTCGCTTCGTAATATGCCTTTGCATCCGCGTAAACATCCTCCCATGCTTTATCCGCCCAATGCCTGGGCTGTAAATTTATCGGGAGCTGTTCAAGCAGCCTTCTTTGCTCCTTCGTCAGCTTCTCATTTGCTGTATACAGCTTACGCTGTGTATAGATCCATTTTCCCAGCCAGACACCATCAACTACTGTTTCCTGTGAAATCTCAACCGGACCGTGTTCTTTATAATATTTTCTAAGCAGCTCATACCGCTTTAACCAAGGATTCTGCGGCCAGACTATCCCTATTTTTTCAAGCCTTGACCTGCGCTCCGGGATGATCTTATTCTGTCTGTATACGGCCTTTTGACGCTGTATCCATGTACCGAGCGGATAGCCTGTGGGTGAAACATAGGATACAGGCACATTCAGATTGCCATGCTGATCGGCATATCTTTCCGCCTCTCGGAATCCTATTTCCCATTTGTTGTCAGATCCCTTAGACCATATCATACCGATATCGTCCAATCGCTGTATCTGCTCCGGCGTCATAGGTGTGCCCTTGCCTTCGCCTGTTTTCAGCTCACGCATACGGCTTATCCATGAGCCGAGCCTTATCCCGCTTGATGACACATACTTTGAGGGAACATTGAGATCTCCGTTTTCTCTGTAATATTCAAGAGCCGCCAGATAATTTCTCTCCCAGTAGTAGTCGAGCTTATCCCACAGCATGCCTATATCCTCAAGCAAAGCCTTGCGTTCCGGTGTCAGGTATTTTGAGTGGATACCGGCTCTTTCCCATGTTCTGATTCTTGCAAGCCATTCCCCTAACGGTCTGCCGTCTTTGGTTTTGTATTTCACAGGAACATTAAGATTTCCATGCTCCTCATAATACGCCTTTGCGACCTTGTAGTTGCTATCCCAGTTGATGTCCGTAAAATTGTCCCATACCATACCGATTTCGTCGAGCTTAGATATCTGCTCATCGGTAAGCTTGCCGGGCTGGATGCCCTTTCGGATATTTTTCTGATTGAATATCCAGCTGCCTAAAGAATATCCTTCATCTGTCTTATACCTTGCCGGTACCTCCAGGTTTCCGTATTCCTCGTAATACTGCTTTGCTTTTTCATACATCAGCTCCCATGATGCGGAAATGACCTTGTCAAGCTGAGTAAAAAGCTCGCGGCAGTTCCTTACCTCGTCAATAACCTCAAAATGCTCATTGACTATTTCCTCTTCCTCTCCTAGACTCCTGTAGTATGCAGCGGCAATAGTCATTTCCTCCTCAACAGCGCCTATACTGTAGAGATTGTCGATGTTATTTACGATGTCAAATATCACCGCGTTTTTATCGGCGCTTGCAGACAATGCTCTTCCGAGCTGCTGCTTATATATGATAGGTGATACCGTAGGTCTCAGCATAATTACGCCTGCTACATTATCTACGTGTACACCTTCATTTAACATATCAATACAGAATAACAGCTTAAGATGATCACTGTTATCCTCTTTAAATGAAGTAAATATCTTGTCCGTTTCCGGATTGTCTGAATACGCGCAGTAAATATGCGGCTTACTGTCAATATTTCTAAACCATTCCGGAATAAGCTCTGTCATTTCATCCATATGCTCACGATTTGCACAGAAAACAATGTATTTACCATGCTTATCCGTCATATGCTTTTCAAAAATTTTATCAAGACCGTCAGCCTTACCTAATGCCCGTCGGATTGCCTCGAGATACTTTTCTCCTGTATTACGCGCAATTCTGCTCTTAACACGTTTTAATCTCATTTCATAGCGTTCAAGCTGCTTCTGATACGAAAACACAGAAAGCACGTATTTCGGGGGAGCAAGTATTCCTCTTACAATGGCCTCACCCAAGGTTATGTACGAAGCAATGTTTCCGTCAAATAATTCTTCAGCCATATCACGCTGATTGTCAAGATAACGTATATGCGTTGCAGAAAGTCCGAGCATTTTGGCATTCGGATGTGCTTTGCATAATCTGTCAAAGCCTTCAAACCATTTTTCAGCTCCCAGTCTATGCAGCTCATCACATATGATCAGATCAGGTGTTAAAGCCTTGATTTCAGCCTCACTCATTACCATAAGCTTTGCATAAGTGATGAAGGTTATGTTATCAAGCTCAGCTCCGCCCTCTCTTTTAAGGTTTTCAAGCTGAGTTTTTACAATATATTCACTCGGAGTAAGCCAGAGAATATTTTTATCCGCATTATCCTCTGCCATTTTGAACCCGATAAATGATTTGCCTGTTCCGGTGGGGTGAATAATTGCAGCTTTACCGTATCTTGCCAGCATTGCCGCGGCTGCATTGTAGGCATCAAGATTATGTTTGAACAGTTCAATACCCACGTAATCGACCCCTTCCTGATAATCATGAAAATTTTAAGTTTAATACTTAAAAATTCATTATACACATAACTATAATACCATATGCTTTGCAAAAATTCAAGTGTTTTTATGAAATTTAGGTCTATATAATTAAAAATTAATACATATATATGTATATTATTGTATTTATTTACACCAAAGCGGACTATTTTTTAAGGATAAGCCGTCAGAATTATGGTAGACTAAAAACAAAGGAGCGATGCAAAATGCCAAAGAAGGGTGAAAATATATATCAGAGAAAAGACGGACGATGGGAAGGCCGTTATTGTGACGGCAAAAAACTTAATGGAAAGAAAAAATATGTTTCTATATATGGTCACAGCTACAAGGAAGTAAAAACAAAGCTCAATGAGAAAAAAGCCGCAGCTGCCGCTGCGTCTGATCACATTAATGCAAAGCTGCATGAGGTGGCATCAAAATGGCTTGAACATGTCGGGCTTCATGTCAAGAACAGTACATTTACTAATTATTCGTATCTTCTAAATAAGCATATACTTCCGCTTTTAGGAGACATACGTATTAAGGAGCTTGACTCTGCCGTTATTAATAATTTTATAGATAAAAAGCTTAAAAACGGCAGACTGAAGCGCTCAGGCGGACTTTCAAAAAAGTATTTGCAGGATATTCTCGCTATTGTAAAGGCTATAGCGAAATATGCCGAACAGGAATATGGGATTCAGAATAAAATCAGGAATACAACAAAACTGAGAATTGAAAAGCGTGAAATGCGTACACTAAATGAAGAAGATGAGAAGCGTCTTACAAAAAAACTTATCAAAAACCCGACTCCATATAATATAGGAATCCTTCTTGCATTGTACACCGGTATACGCATAGGTGAGGTCTGCGGCCTCAGGTGGGAGGATTTTGATGAGAATGAGAAAACTATAAGGATAAGGCGCACTGTTCAGAGAATAAGAGACAATAGCGGCGGCACACATCTGTCAATAGATAAACCTAAAACAGCGG
>JBJEIV010000004.1:0-5061 GCA_051877395.1 Candidatus Ornithomonoglobus sp. | reverse complement strand
ATCACATGAGACTGTAGGTAATGATGGGTATAAATTCACTCCGAGGTGTTTCTGTAATCTGGCGAACAGGTTTATGCATGAGCTTACAAACGATGAAGCATATAATGTTTATTCGGGACTGAAAACAAAGATTGCCATTGAAAGTGAATATATAAGCGGCAGCGGTAATGTGCAGGAGCAGGATGAAATAAATGCCTTTGATGCGTTATTGGTTGCGGCAAATGATATGCTGACCATTGAACGGGGGGAGCCGGTCAGTAAATATGAAAGGATTCTGGAATGGCGGGAAGCTTCACATGAAATTGATCCCGATTTATACATCTGTGCATTTCTTGCTCATAATGACAGATTGTGCGCGCTGACAAGAACAGATTTTTTCTGGAAGCCTGTTATATCACATAACAATATTGTTCTGAAGCGTGTATTGGACAGAGGAATATCAGAGAACCATTTTCATCTTAACGGAGCAGCGCAGTATTTTCCTTTGTCATGGATAAGCCTTATGAATAACAGCGAAAGTGCTTACTTCAGGCATAAATTACTTGAAATAGGTTCCGACAGACTTAATCATGAGTACAGCAACTTTGACTATAATAACGATTCGGTGTATCTGCGGTTACGAAAAGCTGCTGCTCTGCGGTTATTTTTGTTCTATAAGATAGTTGATATAAAACTGACTGAAGATGACAAGGCTCCTGCATTTCTGACATATGACGGTATATACAGAATTCTTAATGGCGATGAAAATCTGGTTGAAATTCTGTGTATGGATATTGATTCATATATTGCAGCAATATCGGAACTGAAAAGTAATAATGACTATGACTATGCATCATATCCTGTCGGTAAGATGCCGGATGTCAATGAATATTTTTGCGGAGAAAGATGGCTTATGTATAATATTCTGTTCCGGATATATTCAAAGAATAGAAAATATAGGTATCTTAATGATTTATTTCATATTTATATTCTGTTGAAAGAATCGGTGCGGAGTGAGCTTATACAGAATAATTCTGTAATCGGATTTGGGAATTTTAATCTTTTTCAGAACAGAAAATCATATTTCACTGATAATACAGCTACAGAGAAAATATATCAACGGACCGCCATAATAGATACGTTAAGAAATCAGAAGATGATACGAAGTCTTGAAGCCAGGGTTGCTCCGAGAGACTCTGCAGAGGAATATGACAGATATTTCAGAAATATAGATACAAGTCTGATGCGGTTCTGCGGAGGGAAAGCAAAAGAATCGTATATGGATCGTTTTTTTTACGTTATACATTTTATAAAGCATCCTGACGATGAGCGGAATATGGATTATGATGTTTGCCAGGATTCATATGTGAGATCATATGTTCAGCGTCAGGCGATGGCTTTAATACGTTTCAGAGAATATTATCCCAGAACAGCGAGAAGAGTGCGCGGCATAGATGCGGCAAACACAGAGATTGGGTGCAGACCAGAGGTTTTTGCGCAGGCTTTTAGAGCGTTATCCGGGCATGAGTATACTGACTCTGAAACCGGTAAAAAGGTATCGGGGCTTCGTAAAACTTATCATGTAGGTGAGGATTTCCTTGATATAACAGATGGATTACGAGCAATAGATGAAGCTGTAAGCTTTTTTAATATGAAATGCGGGGACAGGTTAGGACATGCTTTGGCGTTAGGAATTAATGTCGAAGAATGGTATGCTTTGAAAAAAGGGCACATAAATATTTGCCAACAGGATTATCTTGATAATGTTGTATGGCTTTATTTTAAAATTATTGAATATCGTATAGATGTTGACAATGCGCTTATACCGTTTCTTGAGAATGAATTTCTCAAATATTCCAGAATTATATATTTATCCAAGCTGTCCGAAAAAAGCCAGACTGCATTTAATATCAATACATATTATAATGCGTGGAAACTCAGGGGAGATAATCCTGAACTTTATATAACCGGTGAATATAAAAATCCATACTATACGGATTTGTGGGAGTGGAATGCTATTAACAGAGAATTTCCGGCTGATAAAAGGATTCGGAAAAGCAGAGCGGTTGCATATTTATATTATTGTTATCATTACAATGAGGAAATAAAGCGGGAGGGTAATAGAAAAATAGAGGTGTCAATTCCAAGAATGATGCAGGAGGCTGTGGCGAAGGTGCAAAATAAACTTCAGGGCATGGTAGCGTGCAAAGGCTTATGTATCGAAACTAATCCTTCATCTAATTGTTTGATAGGTTCATTTGGAAAGTACAAGTATTCAAATCATCCTATAATTAATTTCTATGACACAGGTTTAGGAATCAAAAGAGATGAAGATTTTAAATGTCACCATATATCAGTATGTATAAATACGGATGATCAGTCAGTATTCGGAACCAGTCTCGAGAATGAATATGCGCTGATGGTACATACTCTTGAAAAGGAAAAGGATGAAAATGGAGTTCATAAATATGAGCATACAGGAATATATAATTGGATAGATGCTATACGTATGATGGGTAATGAATTTTCATTTAACTCTCAATAATTAACAAAGATATCGTAACAGTATGTATTAAGTATTATTAAGATACAGAGTAGTTAATGTATAGCTTACAGCGTCGAGAATATAACACACGTCAAACTAAAATTGAAATATTTCTGTAATGGGAATTTATATAAAAGTATGATAAAATAATAGCTGGGTGATGAGAATGAAAAAATTACGAACAGCTATACAAGAATTAGATAAAGACTATAGCGGCTATTATTACGAAATATGGGACATATTAACAGTTTTAATATGCGGTGCATTATGCGGTTTGCAAAACATATTAGATATATATGAATGGTCAAAAGTTGCACTAGTGCGATAATTCTTTTTTAAAGAACTTCGAAATAAGAAAATTTCCGTCAGAGCTCAGTTTTATAATATCATTGGTTGCATGGATTCTGAAAAATTCAATAAAATATTTATTGACTGGGTCAAAACAATGTTGTCAGAAAGCCCTAATGGCAAAACAATAGCTATAGACGGAAAGACCGTATGTTCTACAGATAAACTGACAGAGGATAACAACCCACTGCATATAAGACAGCAATAATAGCAGAAAGCAATCTTATCATAGGATCAAAAGAATGCGATACAAGATATCAGAGCCACAAGCATTGCGAGAATTAGTAGAGATGTTAGATATCAGCGGAGCTATAATTGTTGCGGATGCGTTGCATTGTCAAAAAAAATCGGAGGAAAAGATCATTGGTGAAGGAGGGGGTTACTTGTTTGTTGTAAAGGATAATGAGCCAATATTAAAAAGTGATATAGAATTATATATACAGAACGAGGGAACTGATAAAAACAGCAAAACAGAGAAAAACGGCTGATGCGTGGAAAAAAGAATAGCATAATTATATTTCAAGTGCAGAATTAAATGCAGAGGAATTATTAAAGCACGCAAGGCTGGAATGGGCAGTAGAAAGCATGCATTGGTTGTTGGATGTGCATTATCAAGAAGATAAAACAAAAGTATGGGACATGAACATACAAAAGACGCTGAATATACTTCGAAAAATAGCGTTGAACTTAGCAAGGGAATACAAGAATAAATATGAGCCGCGAAAAGCAATAAGCGGTATTTTGAAGCGCAATCTTTTTGATATTAACAATTTGTCGGAGTTTATCCGATTTATTGTTACTCTAAATAATGTTACAGAACTGATACTAAATTAGATTGACGTGATAACACAAATCCGCCCCTTGACATACGGGTGGATTTGTGTTATTATATGTAAAGCAGTTGATAGTCACAGGACTTTCAATGCACAGATCAGTTTAGTTTAGATGAGACGAGAATAGATATAATGGGCGCGTTACGCCTTGTTTTAATACGAAAATTCTTACGTCTTTTGCTAAAGCTGCGCAAAAGATTTTTTAATATATTCTCTCTCGTAGAAGGAGGACATCAGATGTATAATTTATCATTGGAGCAGGTAAAGGAGTTTGCAAAGGATTACAATATAATTCCGCTTGTAACCGATGCCTATGCGGATATGGATACGCCTATCAGCGTATTCAAAAGAATGGCGACGGAAAAGGAGTGCTTCCTGCTTGAAAGTATCGGAAACAGCCAGGTTACGGCAAGATATTCGTTTATCGGCCGCAATCCGTTTATCACCTTCCAAAGCCTTGCGGATGAAATTGAGATTTCATATGCGGACGGGGAAACAAAGAAATTTACGGGCAGGCCAATGGAGGAGCTTGAAAAGCTCTGCGGCAGGTTCAGGGCGCCGAAGCTTAACGATATTCCATCCTTTAACGGCGGCGCGGTGGGATTTTTCTCATATGACATCATAAGACAGTATGAGTATCTGCCAAACGTAAATAAGGACGATCTAAAGCTTCCCGATATGCACTTTATGTTTACCGATGAGATCATCGCGTTTGACCACATAAGTCAGAAGATACATGTAATAGTAAATATCCATGCCGACGGCGACATTGAGGCTGGCTATAACAATGCCGCAAAGCGTATATCGGAGATCCGGAGTGAAATGCGGGATATTTCAAAGCTTATGGAGAAATCGCCTAAGCCGAAGAAAACGGAGCTTAAGGTAGAGTCAAACATGACCAAGGAGGAGTTCTGCAAAAAGATCGAGAAGGCAAAGGAATACATTGTAAACGGAGATATCTTCCAGGTTGTGATCTCGCAGCGTTTCACGGTTGAAACCGATATAGACCCGTTTAACGTATACAGGGCGCTCAGAAGGATCAACCCGTCACCGTATATGTATTATCTGAACTTTGACGGTTATCAGATCGTCGGCGCGTCTCCGGAGATGCTCGTAAGAGTTGAAAACGGCATTGTTCAGACCGGACCTATTGCCGGAACAAGACCGCGCGGTAAGACTCTTGAGGAGGATCTGCAAAATGAAAAAGACCTTCTGGCGGACGCAAAGGAGATAGCGGAGCACACAATGCTCGTTGATCTCGGCAGAAACGATGTGGGAAAGGTCAGCGAGTTCGGCTCGGTCAAGGTAACGCGCTTTAAGTATGTTGAGAGATTTTCGCACGTTATGCACATCATT
>JBJEIV010000003.1:0-5119 GCA_051877395.1 Candidatus Ornithomonoglobus sp. | reverse complement strand
TATAGCCTTTTTTCTTGAAATTGTCAATATGCTTTTACCAAATGGGAGAAAAACCGATGCCAAATGGGATATTACTTTCCCGGATAGCAGATAACAGAGCGCACGTCATAGCCATCAAGCTTCTTTCTTCCCTCAAGTCCGGCAAGTTCGATAAGGAATGCCATTCCTGCAACAGAACCGCCAAGCTCCTCAATAAGCTCCGCCGCCGCGCGTATTGTTCCCCCTGTCGCTATGAGGTCATCCACGAGCAGCACCCTCTCGCCGGGCTTTATTGCGTCCCTATGGATCTCAATCTCCGCTGTGCCGTATTCAAGGGAATATGTCTTTGACACCGTTTCGCGCGGAAGCTTGCCCTTTTTGCGCACAAGCACAAAGCCCTTGCCTAAAGCGTAGGCAACCGGCGCGCCGAGCAGAAAGCCCCTTGATTCCGTTCCCGCAACCACATCAAATTCAAGATCCTTCACCATATCAATTATTCCGTCAATCGCGAGCTTCAGTCCGTTCGCATCCTGGAATACCGACGTTATGTCACGGAATATGATCCCCTTTTCCGGAAAATCCGGTATGCTTGTAATATAATCCTCAACTGTTTTCATAGTAAATTATCCTCCGGTTTTTATTCTTGTGTTTTTCTTTATAAATTCATTTTAACACATTTATTTACAATAAGCAATAGCTTTAAACCTCAAAGACAAAAAAATTCCTCTGCCGAAAATATGACAGAGGAAAATTTTCTGCTATTTATGAATTACTTTGTCTTTTTCTTTGATGCGCGCTTCTCAGCTGCTGCCTGAGCCTTAGCCTCAGCCTCAGCTTCCTTCCATGCAGCCCAGAATGTGCTGGCAATAAAGATTGATGTAAATGCGCCGATTACGATACCGATAATGAGCGGTAAAGCAAACTGCTTGATTGTTGTAACACCGAGGATGTAAATCAATACAATTGTAATCAGGGTTGTTATTGTTGAGTTAATTGTACGTCCGAGTGTTTCCTGAATACTTCTGTTTGTCATCTCAGTAATTGACTCAGTGCGTCTGCGTGACTTCATGTTCTCACGGATACGGTCGAATATGACGATCGTATTGTTGATTGAATAACCAACTACTGTGAGCATTGCCGCGATAAATGTCGAGTTGATCGCAATATTTGTAACAGTATAAACAGATGCCATAACGAGAACATTAATAGCAAGAGCCGCTACAGCCATAACACCGCTTCTCCAGTCAAAACGGATGATGATGTATACGAGCATACAGAGAATTGCGAGCAGCGTGTATGATACAGCCTTCTGCTGAACCTGCTTACCGAAGCTCGGTGAAGCTGACTGAACCGAAAGGAGCGCCTCGTCATCAAGATTATACTTGTCCTGAAGAGCCGAGAAAACAGCGTCCTTGTTAGCCTCGCCGCCGTCCTCCGCGTCGCCTGCCGGAAGCTTTATTATAACAGCCTCGCCTGTAGCGCCTGATTTCTGAATTGTAGCGTCAAGACCTGTCGCATCCTTAACGAGCGCCGCAATTTCATCATTCTCATAGGTCTGTCCGAGGTCAACCTGCATTCTGATACCGCCCATGAACTCAACGTCAAAGTTAAAGCCGCCGTGTACAAAGTACATTACGATACCCGCAATAATTATGATTATCGGCAGGAGAAGGAACTTTGCCTTATTGCCTGCATAATTGAATGTCTTATTCATTTACAGCACCTCCCAAAGCTTTCTTTGCGTTAAAGTACAGATTCTTATTTGAAGCGCCTATGTTTACAAGGTTTCTCATAAGGAACTTTGTTATAATAATAGCTGTAATCATCGAGAGAACAACGCCTATACCGAGTGTTGTTGCAAAGCCTGTTACAGTACCTATACCTGACATGTACAATACCACGCATGAGATAATTGTTGTGACATTTGAGTCGATGATAGCTGAGAACGCCTTGTTGAAGCCTGCCTCAACAGACGCGCGGATTGTCTTACCCGCTGCAAGCTCCTCCTTCATACGCTCAAATATGATACAGTCCGCGTCAACCGCCATACCGATTGAAAGGACGATACCCGCGATACCCGAAAGACTTAGGTTTACTCTGAATACGCCCATCGCAAGGCTGATAAGACCTACATAGATAAGCAGTGAAATATCAGCGATAAGACCGGGCAGTCTGTATCTCCATATCATAAAGAGCATAACAAGGAAGATACCTATTGCCGCAGCCGTAAGGCTTGTCGGAAGCGCGTCACGACCAAGCTCAGCGCCTACTGTTTCCTGCGAGATTTTTGTCATTTCAAACGGAAGATTACCTGAGCTTATCTGATTTGCCAGCATTGAAGCCTCCTCCGCTGTGAAATCACCCGTGATTACACATGAGGTAGAATCGATCTTCTCCTGAACTCTCGGTGATGATACTACAGTATCATCCATTACTATCTTTATTATGTTGTTCGGTGATGCCTTTGCCGCGGCAATGCCTGTTGCCTCTGCAAACTTCCTTGAGCCCTCTGAGGTAAATTCAACCTGTACATAGTACTGTGAATTTGCGTTCTGGCTCGGCTGACCGTAGATGCTCTTTGCCGATGTAACATCATCGCCGTTAAGTACAACATTTCCGTCCGCATCCTGGAAGGTAAGCTTAGCTACCTGTGAAAGAAGCTCAACAGCTGCGTCTGTCTGCTCAGTTGCGGACATTGAATCAGCCTCTTCCTCTGTTGCGGAATTACTTCCTGACGGAATTTCAATTGTGATTTTTCCGCCCTCACCTATTGAGATACGCGACTCTGTGTAGCCTGCGCCGTTAAGACGTGTCTCATAGATTGATCTGACAGTTTCCATCTCGCTGTCCGATGGGTTATCGGCATTAGCCTGGAATGAGATAACCGAACCGCCGGCAAGGTCTATACCCTGTCTGATACCGGTATTGGAATCAAGCATTCCGCCGAACTTAGAATTCATCGCACCCGGGAGACCCATAAATGCAACGAGGTTAAGCGCGATAGCCGCAACTACAACGAAACAAAAAATGACAATGCTTTTCTTTTTCATTTGCGTTTAACATTCCTTTCTTTTTAGATGAGCATAGCAAAACTCACCCATTATAATAACAGCATAACCCTATTATACAACTTTACCTGTTTCAAGTCAAGTCTTTTTTGCAAAATTTCAGGTAGTTTATTTGAAGTTTGTTTGAAGGAAATGCTCTAAGCAGGTCGTGCGGTTGAGTCAGCGAGGCTATACTTGTGTATGGGAGCCGGCTCAGCCGCGCAAGATGCAACAAGTATTTTCTTTAAACCTCTTTGTTTATTATTTCAAGCGCTTCCGCATATGTTATGCCGTGCTCGCGCGCCGCATTTGCAACATCAGCCGACACGGGCCTTACATCCGAAACGCCGAAGCCGTTTGTTTTTATCATGCCGATTTCTCCTATTGAGGTTGAAATCGTCGTTACGGTCTGCTCTGTCTCATATGCCGCTGCTGAGATACGTCTTACACTCCGCGCCGATGTGTTCCTGAGTATTTCTCCCGCCGCCTTATCTGCAATATCTGCAGGGCATACGCATCTTAAAACAAACCCGCTGCCGCCCGTAAGCGAGGCTACAGGTATCGTATATGCCTCGGTAACCCCTGTCTCCTCAAGCCGCTCAGAGGCAAGCAAAAGCGACTGCGCATTATCATTATAAAGAACAGCTTCAAGCACCGCCACCGCCTTATTTGCCGCAGACTTAACAACCTTACCGAGATATACTCGTACACAGTTTACACCAGACTTGAATTCTCTCTGCCCCAGTCCGTTGCCTGTACGTTTAATTGTAAGCTCCGGCATATCCTCAAAGGAATCAGCAAAATATTTAAGGATAGCCGCTCCTTCAAGAGTACATATCTCGCCTTCCTCTGAACCGTTTGAAAACGGAATTCCGTCAAGCAAAAGCTGTAATGGTGGTATCGGTATCGGAAGTCTTCCTCTTGAGGTCTCGGCATATCCTGTTCCTACCGCAATCGGTGAGGCAAGTATCTGATCATATTCCAGCTCCTCCAGCAGCATACATACTCCTATAACCGACGCAATAACGTCCCTTCCCCCTGTTCTGTGCAATGAAAGCGTTTGTGGATCCTTTCCGTAGGCTTTTGCTGCAGCCTGCGCAATGCTGTCATATATAGCGGACGCCTGCTTCCTTACCTTGCCTGTAAGCGGTAGATCATCTATTATTTCCTTAATTTCGCCAAGCTTTCTGCTTGCTACTGTACGATGTCTGTGTGGATGCGGTTGTTTTTCATCCAGTTCATCATCATACATATTTGCGTTCTCACTGTGACGCCTGAATTCAATAATTGATCCTGCTATTCCTTTTCTCGCATCAGTTGAACGCTCAATTCTTATGCCGTTCATGCCAAGCTCATTAAATCTTCTTATAAATGCCTCCGGTGCGTCAAGCATATCTACCAATGCTGCAAAAAGCTTTTCGCCTGATACCCCCATACGGCTGTCAATATACAATGTATCCATCTTTTTATTCCCCTTTTCATAGGTTTTGTTCATATTAAATCATACTGTAATTAGAAATTACGCTTTTTCACAAATTTATCTATATCTACACGCTCTGTATGTGCCGGAGCCGCATCCATAGCGGGATAACCTGTCGGCATAAAGCCTTCGATTACATAATTCTCCGGTACATTGAACAGCGCTCTTGCTTTTTTCTCGTCAAAGGAACCTACCCATGTAGTACCAAGACCGATATCTGCAGCCTGCAGCATCATATGCGTCTGTACTATTGCGGCATCTACGATTCCGTAATCTGTATCATCCTTTCTTCTGTGCCACGATTTTGTTTTGTCGTAGCATATCATAAAATTCAGCGGAGCATTAAAGCCAAAGCGTGTGCATTCATCAACCTTTTTAAGCGCCTCCTCATCGGTTATAACAAGGATTCTCTGCGGCTGAAAATTGCAGGCTGTCGGCGCGGCGGCTGCCGCGTTAAGTATAAGATCAATTTTCTCCTTTTCAACCTTCCGTTCTTCAAACCCCCTGCATGAATATCTGTTTTTTACAAGCTCCTTAAAATCCATCCCAAAACTCCTTTCATTTTCATGTGTGAATTACTATTCAAGTATTTGCTAGCCTTTATGCTCTGTCC
>JBJEIV010000002.1:0-5145 GCA_051877395.1 Candidatus Ornithomonoglobus sp. | reverse complement strand
CTATTGTGAAAAGCGAAAAGCTTGAGAATAATCTCAGATTTGCTGTCATGATACCGGATTTTTACGTTGCAACAAAGAAGTCACGCGGCGCCCTGCCGGAGCTTGTTCATCTCCGAGATGCCGCGGATAATATATCCTCGGCGCTTATACTTCATGAGGCGCTTGTAACAGGGGATTATGACCTTCTGAGATTCGGCGTAAGGGATAAGCTCCATCAGCCGTACCGGAAGGGATATATAGGCGGATTTGATGAAATATTTGACAAAACCTATGATTGCGGTTCAAAGGCAACTTATTTAAGCGGCTCGGGTCCGACAATCATGTCGATACTTACAGGTGACGGCATAGAATTCAGGCAGAGAATGGAAAGCTTTTTCAGGGAGAATTCTCACAGCTGGAAATGTATGCTTCTTGAAGTGGATAATGTGGGCGCAGTGGTTTCGGCAAGGCAATATAAATAATATATGGCAAAATAAAGGAAAGGAATATATTTAACAATGGGACTTATAGTTCAGAAGTACGGCGGTACCTCCGTTAAGGATGCCGAAAGAGTAATGAACGTTGCAAGACGTATTACAGACGCTTATAAAGCCGGTAATAACGTAGTAGTAGCAGTTTCGGCTCAGGGCGATACTACCGATGATTTAATCGAAAAGGCTAAGGAAATCAATCCTAACGCGTCTAAGCGTGAAATGGATATGCTCCTCTCGACAGGCGAGCAGATCTCAATTTCACTTCTTGCAATGGCGATCGAAAAGCTTGGCTGCCCTGTAATTTCTCTTACAGGCTGGCAGGCAGGCTTCAGAACTGATTCAAAATATACAAACGCGCGTATTAAGACTATTGATACCGAGCGTATCCACATGGAGCTTGACAGAAGAAGAATAGTAATTGTTGCAGGTTTCCAGGGGCTTAATAAGTATGATGATATAACAACCCTCGGCAGAGGCGGTTCTGATACATCGGCTGTTGCTCTTGCCGCTGCGCTCCGCGCGGATGTATGTGAGATTTACACTGATGTTGACGGTGTTTACACAACAGACCCGAGAATCTGCAAGAGCGCGTTCAAGCTTGATGAAATTTCATATGATGAAATGCTTGAGCTTGCTTCGCTCGGCGCAAATGTGCTTCACAACAGAAGCGTTGAAATGGCTAAGAAATATAATGTTAAGTTGTCGGTTCGCTCAAGCTTGAATAACAATGAGGGAACATATGTTAAGGAGGTTTCACAAGTGGAAAAGATGCTCGTAAGAGGAGTAACAAGAGATAATGATTGTGCAAGAATTGCGCTTTGCGGCGTAGAGGATACACCCGGGAAAGCATTTCAGGTATTTGAGCTGATTGCCAAGGCGGGAATAAGCGTTGACCTTATCATCCAGTCAATCGGCGACGGCATATCAAAGGACATCAGCTTCACCGTAAAGGAGGAGGAGCTCGACGCGGTTCTCAAGCTCCTTGAGGACAATAAGAATATAATCAAAGCCCGTGAGGTTAAGTCTACAAAGGACGTATCAAAGGTTTCAATCGTAGGCGCGGGTATGGTTAACAACTCGGGCGTTGCGGCAAGAATGTTTGAGGCTCTTTCGGACGCGCATATCAACATCAAGATGATTGCCACATCTGAAATCAAGATTTCGGTTCTCGTTGCGCGCAAGGAAGCTGAGGCTGCCGTAGTCGCAATTCACGACAAGTTCTTGTCAAAGTAATTTTATGAATAACAAGGGCGATGAACAGTCGCCCTTAAATTATACAGGGAAAAGCAATGGAAGATATAATTTTCGGACGCGGCCCCGTCACCGAAGCGTTAAAGGCGGACCGCTCAATAGACAAGCTGCTTATAAAAAGCGGCCCTTATGCAAAGTCGCTTGTGCCGGTCATTGATATGGCAAAGAAAAAGGGGATCGTTATTCAGCAGACGGACCCGGCAAGGCTTGACAAAATAGCGGAGGGAGAAAATCATCAGGGAGTTATCGCAATGGTGAGCGCGTATAGGTATGTATCGGTAAAGGATATTCTTAACAAGGCGCACGATAAGGGTGAAAGCCCGTTTGTCATTATATGCGACAAGATAACCGATCCGCATAATCTGGGAGCCATTATCAGAACCGCAAACTGCGTGGGCGCGACAGGAGTAATAATCCCCAAGCGCAACAGTGTAGGCGTAAACAGCGTGGTAATGAAAACCTCGGTCGGAGCCGCGGAATATACGCCTGTCGCAAAGGTTACGAATATAGCGGCGACAATTGAGGAGCTGCAAAAAGAAGGACTGTGGATAACCGCCGCGGATATGGACGGTCAAAGCATGTATGATATAGACTTTAAGGGCGCAATCGGAATAGTAGTTGGCAGCGAGGGCAGCGGAATAAGCCGTCTGGTGCGTGAAAAGTGCGATTTTACAGCATCAATTCCGATGAAGGGCGAGATAAACTCATTAAACGCCTCAGTAGCGGCAAGCGTGCTGATGTACGAGGCGTTAAGACAAAGGAGAAATATATTATGAAGGCAATAGTTACTGTAGTGGGTAAGGATAAGAAGGGCATTATCGCGAAGGTAAGCAATGTTCTTTTTGAGAATGATATAAATATCGCGGACATATCGCAGACAATCATGCAGGATATGTTTACTATGATAATGATGGTTGAGTTTGACGAAACAGGCGTTTCCGTTACGGAAATTGAAAAAGCGCTTGAGGCTACCGAAAAGGAAATGGGACTTTCAATCCATGTTCAGCGTGAGGGAATTTTCTCGTCAATGCACAGAATATAAGGAGGCTGCGAGATGATTAATCCTTTTGAAATTATGGAGACCATCAACATGATTGACCAGGAGAACCTTGATATCCGTACTATTACAATGGGTATTTCTCTGAAATCATGCGCGGACCCGGATATTGATAAGGTCTGCGAAAAGGTCTATAATAAGATTACAAAATACGCAAGGGACCTTGTAAAGACGGGTGAGGATATTGAAAAGCAGTTCGGTATACCTATCATCAACAAGAGAATTTCGGTAACTCCGATTGCCTCGCTTGTTGATGTTCTTGACAATCCGACGGTTGAAAAGTGCGTAAGAATCGCAAAGACGCTTGACAAGGCGGCAAAAAACGTGGGCGTTGACTTCCTCGGCGGTTATACGGCTCTTGTTCAGAAGGGCTATACAAACGGTGAAAGAGTTCTCATAGAATCTATCCCTGAGGCTCTTGCCCAGACCGATCTTGTGTGCTCAAGCGTAAACATCGGCTCGACAAGAGCGGGTATCAATATGGACGCGGTAAAGCAGATGGGCGAGGTTGTTAAAAAGGCGGCGCTTTTAACCTCGGAAACAAAGGGCTTTGCCTGCGCAAAGCTTGTTGTGTTCTGCAACGCTGTTGAGGACAACCCGTTTATGGCGGGCGCGTTCCTCGGCGACGGCGAGGGAGAATGCGTGATAAATGTCGGTGTTTCCGGTCCGGGTGTTGTCAAGTGCGCTCTTGAGAAGGTCAAGGGCAAGGACTTCGGTGTTGTTGCGGAAACCGTTAAAAAGACTGCGTTTAAGATTACAAGAATGGGTCAGCTTGTCGCGCAGGAGGCTTCAAAGCGTCTTGGGGTTCCGTTCGGTATTGTCGACCTCTCTCTTGCTCCGACTCCGGCAGTGGGAGACAGTGTTGCATATATATTGGAGGAAATGGGACTTGAAAAGTGCGGTACCCACGGCACAACGGCGGCTCTTGCGCTGCTTAACGATGCGGTCAAGAAGGGCGGTGTTATGGCATCAAGCTATGTCGGCGGACTTTCCGGCGCGTTTATTCCGGTTTCGGAGGACGCGGGTATGATTGCCGCTGCCTCCTGCGGCGCGCTCACGCTTGAAAAGCTTGAGGCAATGACCTGCGTATGCTCCGTAGGACTTGATATGATAGTTATTCCGGGCGATACCTCAGCGTCAACAATTTCGGCAATAATCGCGGATGAAGCCGCAATCGGCATGATAAACCAGAAAACAACCGCAGTCCGCGTAATTCCGGCTCCCGGAATGAAGGAGGGCGATGTTGTCGAGTTCGGAGGACTTCTCGGCACAGGTCCGGTTATGCCGGTCAAGCCGTATTCAAGCGAGGAATTTATAGCAAGAGGCGGAAGGATTCCGGCTCCGATAAACAGCCTTAAAAATTAAATCAAAAGGCTTGCTGCCGGGCATAATGCTCAGCTGCAAGCCTTTTTTGCGTCTTTAAGGCAGTCAACCATGTTCATAATTACGGCAATTTCTTTTTCGGTAAGAAAATCCGTGCTGATCGTTATGTTGTTATCAAGTCCGAGAAGATAATCGGTGGACACATGAAAGAGCTTTGCAAGCTCAACGATAACGGGAGTTGACGGAACGGAAAGACCCATTTCCCATGCGTTAACACTTGCTCGCGTAAGTGAAAGCTTTTTTGCCAAATCGGACTGGGTAATCCCCATATTATTCCGAAGTCCCTTCAAACGCTCAGAAAAGTCAAACATATTTTTTTTCATTAAGATCACCTCTATAATTAATTTTACAATATCATTAATGATAATTGTTTATCATTAATGATATTTTTAATGTACACATTTGTTGACAAATTATGAGTATTATGATATAATTATACATAACAGAAATATTCTGCATAAATATGTATATCCGACCGGTATATGTGGACATACCAGGACGGAATAAAAATTAAAAAACAGGGAGTTGATTTATTTGGTAAAAAAAGAAATATTCGCGGCGCTTCTCACGGGACTTGTAATTTCTGGAGGGGCGGTATTTGCTCAGGGAGAAAGCCTGGGAACTGCTGATACTGCAAGTGATTTTTCGTATTATGCAGCCGGGAATGATGTGGTTATTTCATATGACGGTGAGCTTGCAGCGGGGTACGAGGATAATACAAATATAATTATAGGTATTTATGATAACGGTGTGCTTGTGAATACAACTATAATCGATGCTGCTGCAAATACAGAGTTATATTCTACGGAAGAAATAACGGTCCGGCTTGCAGAAGAACCGGAGAATGCTTCGGTTAAAATGTTTGTATGGACCACTGACGGAAAGCTGATACCGAAAACGGCTGCAAGAACGGCGCAACAAGTCGGAACTGTAAGCTTTAAGGCTGATTCGTTAGTCAATGATGATCCTGAGATAGGAACA
>JBJEIV010000001.1:0-5166 GCA_051877395.1 Candidatus Ornithomonoglobus sp. | reverse complement strand
ACTTCTCAACTTTTTTATGTTCTTAGGTGGTTCATATCATTTTAGCATATACAAATACCAAAAAAAATTACCGCAGCCGAACTTTTATCAAAGCTGCAATAAATTAACCGAATTATTGAGTAAATTTTTTATTGTTTTCCGGTAACATATATGATACAATATAAGTGTAATATTTCCCGAAAGGACAGATGCTATGTGAAAAAATATACTAAAATACTTGCGGCTCTCGCCGCTTCGGCAGTCATGGCAGGCTCGCTCTCCGCGGTAAATGCCGCGGACGACATCAAGGTTCTGCTTGACGGTAATGAGCTGAGCTTTGATGTTCCGCCGCAGATCATTGATGAACGCACCATGGTCCCGCTCCGCGCAATCTTTGAGGCTATGGACGCGGCGGTGGACTGGGACGGCGATACTCAGACCGTTACCGCAGTCAGGGAAAGCGTAACGGTAAAAATGACTGTCGGCAGCAGGGAAATCTATGTTTGCGGTGAACCGATCACCCTTGATGTTCCGCCTCAGATCGTTGACGACCGCACTCTTGTTCCGGCAAGAGCCGTTGCCGAAGCTTTCGGCGCCGCGGTTGAATGGGACGGCGATGCAAGAACCGTTATTATAACCTCAGCCGCAGAAGAAGCATCGGAGCCCCCGTCACCCGAACCTGCCGAGGCTCCGGCAGAAACAGAAGCCGCAGCGCAGGAAACGGATATTCCGATCGAAAACGGCACAATAACCACTCAATCCGTAAGCAAATTCGAGATAACAGACCTTACGGTAAATGACGACGGAACCTACACCATAGAATATACCTTCAGCACATTCCTTGAGGGGCACGGCTCGGTTGCGGTAAGCTTTGACTGTCTTGATGAAAACGGCAGGGTTGTGGACAGCTTCGGCGGCATTTACCCCTCCACCGATTACACATGGAGCGAGCAGAAGGATTCCGCCGTAATCCCCGGCAGCACCGTAAAAATCGTGACTCCCGATGTGTAAAACAGCATACATTATAAAAGCGCCCGAAAACAGGCGCTTTTTCTGATTTGTATCAGTCATTCTCAAATGACGCAACCGTTACGGAAAGCTCCCCGCCGTCCGCGTCGCATACGACAACACTGTCCTCTTTGATTCTGCCCGTGAGCGAAAGACGGGCTAGCTTATCCTCAATAAGTGACTGGATCGCGCGCTTCAGCGGTCTTGCGCCGTACTGAACATCATAGCCCTTTTCAAGAATTATATCCTTTGCGGCGTCGGTAATTGTAAACTGCGCCTTCTTCTCCGCAAGCTTTTCCTTTATATCCTTTAGCATAAGGTCTATTATCTGCTTCAATTCCGGCTTCTCAAGCGGCTTGAAGGTCACAATATCGTCGATTCTGTTAAGAAATTCGGGCTTGAAGAACTGCTTTAAGCTCTTTTCCACGTTATCCTTCATTGTTACGCCCATGTCGCGGTTGAAGCCGGTTCTGTTCGAATTGAACTCGCTTCCGCTGTTTGTCGTCATAACGATGATCGTGTTCTCAAAGTTTACGACCTTGCCGTGACTGTCAGATATTCTTCCGTCGTCAAGTATCTGGAGGAATATGTTGAACACGTCCGGATGCGCCTTTTCGATCTCATCAAGAAGGATCACCGAATACGGCTTTCTCCTTATCTTTTCCGTGAGCTGTCCCGCGTCGTCATAGCCTACATATCCCGGAGGCGAGCCGATGAGCTTTGACACGGCGTGCTTTTCCATATACTCCGACATATCTATTCTCACGAGCGCCTCCTCGTTATTGAACATCACCTCGGCAATGGTCTTTACAAGCTCCGTTTTTCCCACGCCCGTGGGACCCGCGAATATAAACGATACAGGCCGCTTCTTTGCGGTTATATCCGCTCTTCCGCGGCGTATTGCCCGCGAAACTGCCTTTACAGCCTCGTCCTGACCGATAACCCTCTGGTGAATCCTGTCCTCAAGCTGCAAAAGCTTTTCCGATTCGTCCTCCGTAAGACGGTGTACAGGTATCTTTGTCCAGCCCTCTATTACCGCGGCTATATCGTCAAAGGTGATTTCAGCCTTCCTCGCCTCCGCCTCCATTGCCTTCTGCTTTTCCTCAAGGCGCAGCTTCTCCGAATGGAGATTTGCAAGCTTTTCATAATTTACTATATCCGCGCTTTCGCCGGTCTCGTTGTTTATTTCCTCTTCCTCCGCCGCGATCGCTTCCATTCTGTCCTTTATCAGCGAAAGCTCATAAAGGCTCTTGTTTCTGAGATTAACGCGTGAGCCTGCCTCGTCGATTACGTCGATTGCCTTATCCGGCAGGAAGCGGTCGGTTATATACCGCTCCGACATTCTCACCGCCTGCTCAATGCTCTCACGGCTGATTTTTACCTTGTGATAGCTCTCGTAATAGTCCTTTATACCCTCAAGTATCTCGATACTGTCCTCGATTGACGGCTCGTCAACCAATACCGGCTGGAAACGGCGTTCAAGCGCGGAATCCTTTTCTATATGCTTGCGGTATTCGTTAAGGGTCGTCGCGCCGATTATCTGTATCTCGCCGCGCGCCAGAGCGGGCTTTAAGATATTTGCCGCGCTCATTGCGCCCTCAGCGTCGCCCGCAGCGACTATGTTATGGATCTCGTCTATAACAAGGATCACGTTCTGTCTTTCCTCCGCCTCTTTAAGAAGCGACTTGAGCCTTGACTCAAACTGCCCTCTGAACTGTGTTCCCGCGACAAGCGCCGCAAAATCTATGAGGTACAGCCGCGCGTCAAAGAGCTTTGGCGGAACATTCTTTTCAAATATCCTCATCGCAAGTCCCTCCGCTACCGCGGTCTTGCCCACGCCCGGCTCGCCTAAAAGCACAGGATTGTTCTTCTGACGTCTGTTTAAAATCTGGATAACGCGCTCAACCTCGCTGTTTCTCCCGACAACCCTGTCAACCTTGCCCAGAGCCGCTCTTGCGGTAAGATCTGTGCCATAGGTGTCAAGCACGCTCTTTTTGCCGTTTCTTCTGCTGCCCTTGGCGTTCTTTTCCTTCTTCT
The DNA here is from genome assembly GCA_051877395.1 of Candidatus Ornithomonoglobus sp. Taxonomy (GTDB): domain Bacteria; phylum Bacillota; class Clostridia; order UBA1381; family UBA1381; genus Ornithomonoglobus. The sequence continues at coordinate 2,142 of JBJEIV010000001.1, read as the reverse complement.
TTTTGTCGGCGCTGCCCGGCATATTCTCCTCCGGCTCATCCTTTTCGCCGAACTGCATTGGAAATCCGCCGAAAATGTTCTGCATGAAATCCGAAATCGGCGCGGTTGCCGCTCCGCCCTCGGAATCCTCATCGCCGTCCATGCCCTGCATCGCGGCAAGCATATTCTTTTCCGCCTCCGCCATGCCCTCGGGACCGCCCATGCTTTCGATGAACTCATTCATCTGGTCGTTCACCTGCTCTATTTCATCATCACCGATGCCGAATCGCTCAAACATCTGATTAACGGACGGAAGTCCCAGCTCCTTTGCGCATTTAAGGCAGTAGCCCTCCATTGAGGTCTTGTTCCCCTCTACCTTTGTAATGTACATAACAGCCGGTCGCTGCCCGCATTTTATACACATATCCATTTAATATCTTTTTCCCTTCATTATAGTATATATCTATACATTTTACTATTGTATCATATATTTTATAAAAATAAAAGCCTTTTTTTCAAAATTTATATTTTATTTGCAAATTCAATGTTATGGTAAACATAAAAAAAACGGTATATTGCTTTCTGCAAAAGAAAACAATATACCGTCCGATAACATTACAGAGTTCCGAAAAGTCTGTCTCCTGCGTCTCCCAGTCCCGGAACAATATAACAGTCCTCGTTAAGACACTCGTCCACAGCGCCGCAGTAAATATTTACCTCAGGATGCGCCTCGCTCAATGCCGCAACACCTTCAGGCGCGGCAATTATACACGCGAAGTTTATATCCTTCGCGCCTCTCTGCTTGATAAAATTAATAGCGTCTATCGCGCTGCCGCCTGTCGCAAGCATAGGGTCGATAATTATGACCTTTCTGTCCGCTATATCCGGCGGAAGCTTGCAGTAATATTCATATGGTATATGAGTTTCCTCGTCACGGCAAAGACCTATATGACCTATGCGCGCATTCGGAATAATATCCATCATAGCGTCAACCATACCAAGTCCCGCGCGAAGGATCGGGATAAGCGCAACCTGCTTTTTTATGCGTATTCCGACAACCGGCGCGATGGGAGTTTCAATAGGATATTCCTCGGTTTCAAGGTTTTTTGTCGCTTCATATCCTATGAGCAGCGCAACCTCGTGAGCGCACTCACGGAAATCCTTAATGCTTGTGTTTTTATCACGCATTATCGAAAGCTTATGCTTGATAAGCGGATGTTCCAGTATGTGTACATTATTCATATTTTCTCCAACCTTTCTGTCCGCTGCGGCGGACTGTACTTTTTTATTTTAATTGCGGTTCTTTTTGAACTCAAAATCATTGCCGGGCAGTACCGCGTTAAGGAAAATTCCTATTACAGCGGCAACAGCCAGACCCGAAAGACTGATCGTGATCTGTCCTATTGTAAAGCTGACAGCCTGCGCCTCGGTGCCGAATTTAATTCCGATCGCCAGCACAAGAATAAGAGCGGCAATGATAATGTTTCTTGACTTTGCAAGATCGACCTGATTCTCAACAATATTGCGCACGCCGACCGCGGAAATCATACCGTACAGAATAAGCGATATTCCGCCCATAGTCGCCTCAGGCATCAGCGTAACCAATGCGGCAAACTTAGGTGAAAATGACAGGATCATTGCGAAAATTGCGGCGATTCTGATAACCCTCGGATCATATACCTTAGTAAGCGCCAGAACACCGGTATTCTCGCCGTAGGTAGTATTTGCCGGAGCGCCGAATAATGCGGCAATTGCTGTCGCAATTCCGTCACCGAGAAGCGTTCTGTGCAGACCCGGCTTTTCAATAAAGTTTTTGCCGACAGTTGAGCCGATTGCCGATATATCTCCGATATGCTCAATTATTGTGGCGATCGCTATAGGCATAATCGTAATTATTGATGTAATGATCATTGATATATCCCCTTTGCCGATAAGCGAAAAAGCCGTATCACCGAACCGGATAGGAAGCCCGATCCATGCCGCGCTTTTCAATGCCTCAAGCTTTGAACATTCAAAAACCACAAATGACGGGCTGCCCAGCAGCGCGATAACTTCAGCGCTGCCGTCGGCAGACGGTATGACCTGTCCCATTGCAGCCGCAAGAATAGCGGCGATAACATACGAGCATATGACGCCCGCGAGTATTGGGATAATTCTTATCAT